>JBDTKB010000259.1:0-23342 GCA_039935555.1 Ginsengibacter sp.
TACAAAAGAATATTGGTAACCTTTGCCGGATTCGGCCACCACATTGGCTTTTATCCCACACCTTCTGCCGTTACGGCATTTGAGAAAAGCCTCTCTAAATATGCAACTGCAAAAGGTTCTATTCAATTTCCATTGGAAAAACCGTTGCCTTTATCGTTGATTCGCAAAATCACTTTGTTTCGCGTTAAGGAAAGCCTGGAAGAAGATAAAAAATGGAGAACATGACCGGGTAAAAAGAAAAATTGAAAATTACATTCACTTTCTATTTTTTTGATTCATTGTAATTAAAAGCGAAACATTTTCCATAAAAATTCATTTTACATTTGTTGTATAACTAAAATAAATGATCAGAAATGAATACCCGGTTTGCGACAAGATTATTTGGACGGATATTTTCAATCCGACCAAAGAAGAGATGGAAGAAATAAGTAAGGAATTTCATTTAGATGAACACATTGTCCGTGATTGCTTACAGCCAGAGCATTTGCCCAAATATGAATTGGTTGAGGATGTACATTTTTTAATACTGAGGTTTTATGCGCCGGAAGCTGACAAGCCTATTCCAACTATCCAGGAGCTCACTAATAAAATTGCCATCTTCTATAATGAAAAGTTTATCATAACAATTCATAAGGAGCAAATTCCTTTCCTGGATGATATCCACAAAAAATATATTGAAATAAAAAAGTGTTCTTCCATAACGGAACTGGTGGTCAAACTAATTTGGTATGCGCTCGAAACTTTTGATGATCCCGCAGAATCGCTATCGGATAAAGTTGATTCTTATGAATCAGAAATTATGATGCAAAAAACAAATGCAGACCAGGTGCAGGCGTTGTATTTAATTAAGCACGAAGCCTCGGTTGCCCACAAAGTGCTCCTGCTGATGGCCGAACCAATTAATCACCAGGTGCCTTTGAAAGCAGAAAGGCCGGTGGTGCAGGATATGCATGATCAATACTTAAAAATGCTGACATTATTTAATCAATTGCTGGATGATGTGAACAACCTCATGAACTTAAGTATGTCATTTTCAGCCAGGCGTACTAATGAGGTAATGCGCGTGCTCACTGTGTTTTCAGTATTTTTTATGCCACTCACTTTTATTGTTGGCATTTATGGAATGAACTTTAAATTTATGCCTGAGTTAGATAAGAAATGGGGTTATCCCGCGGTGATGATTTTTATGGCTTTGGTTACGGTCGTCATCTATTTTTGGTTCAAGAAAAAGAGATGGTTATAATTTTTTTGCGAAAAAAAATGGCTTACATGTAATTCTTTTTCTTTTGAATGTTTAGCCCGATTATAGTTTTAAACGATCATTTAAATACAAAAAAAATTATTAAGATTTAGCCAATGTAGCTCGCTCACAAAATTGCAATATTTTCTTTAGTCCTGGCGGCGTAGGGCACTTATTATCATCATTGTTATTTTTGCAGATAACAAACCAAAAAATGATGGTGATGAATTTCATCTACCCGATTTCTGAGTTTTGCCGATCAGCAAATTATTCACAAAAAATAAAATTATATTTAAAGCGGCTTATCGTTTAGGTAATTTTTTATAATTTATTAAAAAGCTGTGATATGAATCTCTCAAAATGTATTTTATTAGTTGCGATAATAATAGGGAATAATATTGTTGTTGCACAAACAAAAAAAACCACCTATGCCGAGAAATTAGGTTATCCCAAAGGCGCTAAGGTTTTGATTCTGCATGTAGATGACGCCGGAATGAGTTACGATTCCAATGAAGGTGTGATAGAAGCAATTACTAACGGTGCCGCCAACTCGACCAGCGTGATGATGCCTTGTGCGTGGGTTCCGGGGTTCGTCCATTTCCTAAAACTTCACCCTAATGTTGATGCAGGCCTTCATCTTACCTTAACTTCAGAATGGAAAGATTACAGGTGGGCACCGGTTGCAGGACGTTCTTCAGTTCCCGGCCTTACAGATAGTGAAGGTGATTTATGGCCGTCCGTTCCTGAAGTGGTGCAACATGCTTCAGCAGATGAAGTAGAAAAGGAAATCAGGGCGCAGTTATACAGAGCACGGTCAATGGGCTTTGAGCCAACTCACTTGGATTCGCACATGGGTACGCTTTTCGCATCGCCTGCATTTTTGTTAAGGTATATTAAAGTGGGAATAGAAAATCACATACCGGTTATGTTGCCGGGCGGAGGCGATGTTTTAATTCAGCAGGAATCCCATATGCCTGACGCATTTATTAATCAGTTGCGCAGTTTGGGCGATACGCTATGGAATGCAGGCTTGCCGGTTTTGGATGACTTGCATAATTTCAGCTACGACTGGATAATACCAGACAGTATTGCTCATGACGACAATAAATTGCGTGACTTTAAAACTGAAAAATATATTGCGGCCTTAAAATTATTGCAGCCTGGCGTTACAATGATGATCATGCATTGTACCGACCCATCCGAAACTTTTAAATATATTTCTGACACCGGCCCATTGAGAAAAGCGGACTTGTTGGTTATGCTAAATCCGGCTTTTAAAAAAGCATTAAAAGATAACCAGATTATTGTTACTACCTGGAGAGAATTAATGGAAAGAAGAAAACAAATTCGCTAAAGTTGAACGGATTTCAATCGATTGGAATTGATGCTAGAAAACATCGAACTTATTATTTTCTAAAAGGTCTATCAAAATAATGTCAATACTTGCGCTTTAGCAGTGCTTGTAATCAATGATTATGACTTTACTAACCTACAAACCGAAACGCAAACTGAAGATCATGTAATGGGTTAGAATTGATAATGAAAGTGATTTCTTTTCTAAATTCTCCTGTTGTTAGCTGCATTCTGCCATTCAATAATTTCCGGATATTTTTCATTGGTTAAGGCTGGCTCACTTGCTAACATTTGTTTCATCGCATACTCGAAAGATTGTGCCATAGGCCTGTCGTCGGTTACATTAATTGAAAGGCCCAATGCAGATTTTACCGCAATACTTTGCGCCGGAGACGATGGCGGTTCCCAATAAGAATTATTATTCAGTGCAGTTGAAATGCTTTCTACGGCTGGATTTTGAATGCTGCGATTATGCACTGTAACATTATAAGGTTTACCAGGTGTAAATTTTTCTGCGAGCAGTTGCAAAACAGAAGTATGATCAAATATTGAGCTGCAGCAGGAAGATTGTTTAACAAAAGGGGAAACGATCATCGCCGGTATTCTTGGCCCCAGGCTTTCAAAAGTAAAAGTGGGAGACGAAGGACAGGTATAATTTACGAGCGGCGGCGGTACATGATCATAAAATCCGCCATGTTCATCATAATATACGATCATTACAGTTTTTCCGTATCTTTTTTTGTTGGCGGTTACGGCTTCATAAGTTCTTCGCAAAAAATCTTCTCCCCAGCCTATCGCCAGCGGTGGATGATTATCATTGGGATGATTTGATCCTAACTGAGGCCCATCCTCGTACGTGGGCTCAACAATAATAACCTGCGGATCATTAGCACCCGGCTCTTGTAACAAATCACTCGCGAAATGATTGTATCGCCTGAAATTATTTCCAAGAACATATTTCCATAAACTGTTGTATAAAACAAAAAATGAAAGGCCATCATGATACACACGCCACTTCACACCAGCCCGATTCATCCATTCAAACAAGCTGTCATTAATTGGTATCAATCGCGTAGCTGTATCGTGTATTATTGAATCGCCGCAAAAGGCCATCGTGCGATTTGGCTGCGTGCTTGTTGGTAACGGGGCATGCCAATTATCACAAGTGCAAAAATTTTTCGCAAGAAAATCTGTTATGGGAACCTGTTGCGAATTATAAAACCCCATGGGATCACACTGGGGATTTGGATTTAGTTTTCGGAATGTTGCATAAGCTTCCACAAAACCCGACATTTGAAATTTACCATTCACCGGGCTTTTTGCAAGTTGTGTTTGAACGTAATCAAATTCATGAGGTAAATCAGATTCTAAATCACTATCATTATCTAATTGAAAGGGAGGATATAAATGGCCCAGGTAATTATTTGAATAATTATTTAGTGGAAATTTTAGCCCGTTTATTTGCGAAGTTGGGTCATCTAATGTTATGTGCCCAAGCATATGATCAAATGACCGGTTCTCAAACATTACTAAAATTATAGTTTGTACCTGGTCGAGCATATTTGCCATTTTTTATTGAGATTTATATTGAATGATAATATTTATTCTTAAAGTTGCCGGAGCTAACGACATATCTTTTTTCTCTTGTGGAGTGAGTAAGGATTTTAATTCCCAATAGCCACTTACGGGAGTTCCCTCAAAAGCTTTTGAAAGTATTCCTGATGCATTTAATGAGGCTGTTTTATTTTCATGCGTTGCGAATATTGGTCTTCCTGATGCAGAGGCGACTGATGAAATTTGAAATTTATTATTCCATAATTCCGGATTGCTGATGCCCTTTGCAATGAGTGTGTCTCCATTTAAAGTGGTATTGAAAATAATTACATCTTTACTTTCTCCTGGTAAAACTATTATTTGCTTTTTCCTTTTAACCTCTTTTTTATTTTTTTGAACAACGAGCGTAAATTCTTTAAAATACATACCTGGTGCGTTTGAAGAGTCCATAGGCATTTTATCGTGCTCAATCAAAACCGGTTTGCCTTGTACTTTCCAGGTCACGAGCACTGAATCGTCTTTTGAAATTGTAAGCGGAGTTGCATCAAACCGGATGATTTTTGGAGCGCAGGAAAAGCAAAGAAATATTAGCCATACGAAAAAAGATGCCGGTTTCAATAATGTTGATTTTTTATAGTTTCCTTTTTGACTCATAATTATTGAAAATAAATTTAATAGAAATAATTATCAGTTGCAAGTTGAGAGGGTACGCATAGAAAGATTGCGTTTTTTATTAGCTGATTATTGCTCAAAATCACTGCCAATAGGCGAACCCGGTGGTATTTCTTCGTGAAGCGTTGGCATGGCATCTTCAGGTTTTTTCATCCGGTCAATAGCCAGCGCCAGGTGTGCATTATAGGATGCATCTTTGGTTATTTTTTGTTGTGATTCGATCCATTTTTTTAGATCAGCCAATGCTTTTCTGTCATCAGCCATGGCCTGGAATGATGCTTTATTATCAATACTTAATGTAAGCAGGTAGGTAAGCAAAACTTGTTCGGTTTGCTGTTGAATAAGTTTTTCCATTCCTGTTCTTCGTTTAGCCTTCCACGTTATATTGACGAGGTCTGATAACATTTCGTTCAAAGTAAAGCCACCATTTACTGAATATTGTTCCAGGCGGCTTACCCTTTCGCTGTTGAATAAAAACGACAGCGGCAGGTCGGCAGCAGTTTCTGCCGGGGATAACGCATCAAATGCAAGGCCCGTTCTTTTATGAAATAATTCGCGGGATGAAATATATCCTGCCGGCCTCGGAGGAATTAAGGAAACGATAGTATCTGGCAACTTAAGAAATGAGGGGTCCAGGCATTCTATTATTAAATTTATTGCCTTTGATTGTTCTTCTTTTGAAACTGGCCTTGTTGTAAATTGTCCGTCACCTCTCAACGCATAATTATAATCGAGGCCGCCAATTATTTTAGTCACCGCCTCCAGCTGGTATCGATGATAAAAGTAAACAGGTACTAATACATCTTCCAGCATAGCCATTGGCATACCAGGCCGTATGTTATTTTCACCAAACTGCTGCAGAGCCTTCGCTCTCACTCTCATTACATTTTTTAATCCATCAATAGCATTGGCACCGTTATCCCACAATTGTGCATAAGGACTTGCGCTTCCTGCGGGCCTTGCATCCTGGTCAGTCAGGAAGCGTAAACCTTTTTTAAATGCGGTATTTAAAATTTGGTTTAGCGCTGCATTTTCATCGGTGCCGCCGGGAAAATCCCGGTAGCCCCAGTTGATAGAAACTTTATCCCAATCGCCAATTTTGTTATCATAAGCGTTGCTTAAATCAATATCGCCTGATCCGTTTAATGTTACTAACGGGCTTGGGTAATCCATTACGCTCGAGCGGTTAACCGTACTCGAAGAATAATTATGCATTAGCCCAAGTGTATGGCCAACTTCGTGAGCTGCCAGTTGCCTGATCCTCGCCAAAGACATCTGCAACATTTTATCATCGGCATGCAATCCATTTTCAAAAGGGGCCAATAAGCCAGTCGCAATTAAATAATCCTGGCGAATACGCAAAGAACCGAGGGATACGACGCCCTTAATAATTTCACCTGTCCGTGGATCAACTATTGAGCTTCCATAACTCCATCCTCTTGTAGAACGATGCACCCAATTGATAACGTTATAACGTATATCCATAGGGTCTGCGCTATCAGGTAATATTTTTACCTGGAATGCATTTTTATATCCGGCTGCTTCGAAGGCCTGGTTCCACCAACTTGCTCCTTCCACAAGTGCGCTGCGAATGGGCTCAGGCGTTCCGTTGTCAACATAGTAGATGATGGGATTTACCGGTTCACTCATGGCGGCACCTGGGTCTTTTTTTTGTAACCGGTGCCTGTTAATAAAATATTTTACAATGGGTTCTGATACAGGTGTGCTATAATCAAAATAAGAAATATCATCAAAGCTGGAACGCGGATCAAATATTCTTGGTTTGTAATTATTGTCAGGCAATTGTACAAAGGAATGGTGCATTCTTAAAGTAATAGCCTGGGGTGACGGAGCAACCGAAGACACTTGTGCTCCTGCGCTTCCTTCATTATTTACAAAGGTGACAGTTGTTTCAAACTCAGCGTTGAGAGGGAAATCTTTTGTCGCAGGTAAATAAATTGCAGATCGGGATTTGTCAAGTATGTAATTTCCTTCCTTATCTTTTTTTAGGGTTTCGGCAACTTTCATAACATCGCTTAATAAAAAGTCGGTTGCATCCACAAGCACAGCATTATTATTTTCAGCTTCGTCTATAAAGCCCCAAAGTGTTGATTGTGCAAAGGATTGCTCCACGGCTCGTCTTTCATTTTTATCACTCGTAATGGCGCGGTATTGATAGTTGGGCTGAACCATTAAAATCTTTCTGCCAATTTTTACAAACTTTACAATACTTGTGTTGCCCGTTAAACCTCTGTCAAGGCCAATATCATTAGAGCCCAGTCCGGCTGGTAAAGATGGCTGGTACAAAATTTCCGTATCAAGTTTATTTATCTCGAGCCATATTTTACCATTGTCTTCATCCCAATAAAAATTGAAAAAGCCTTTATACTCTTTCAAATTTTTTGTTTTTTCAGCAATTGAAGGGAGTTTTTGTGCCGACGTGAATACAGGTAGAACTAGCACGAAAAATAGTAAATGTTTCATTCAGTTGTTTTGAGCCAATAAAGATAATAACAATGGAGATTGTTGGTGCGATAAAACTGATCGGCTATAATTAAAGTAGCTGCTGGATTTATGGCCCGGTATAATTGCATTGTCATTTCTCTTTGCTACAGCTGAAATTAAAAAAAGAACTTTTTACATATATTCACATGCACAACTTATTGATATGAAAAAGATTTGCCTTCTTACGCTTTACGTTATTTTTTCGTTGTACAGCTTTGCGCAAAAAATTTCAAATGATATCCTTACTAAAAGATGGGATGCTTACTGGATTTCTGTGCCCAATTCATCAACAAAAGAATTTGGCGTGTATCATTTTAGAAAAAGATTTTCTTTAAATGCTAAACCGGCTTCTTTTGTTGTTCACGTTTCTGCCGACAACCGTTATAAGTTGTATGTAAATGGTGAGATGGCATCTTTAGGTCCGGCACGTGGGGATCTTTTTCACTGGAATTATGAAACGGCCGACATAGCAAAATATTTACGTACAGGCGACAACGTTATAGCAGCTCTTGTTTGGAATTTTGGTGATTACAAACCAGAGCATCAAATATCATTTCGTACCGGATTTATTTTGCAAGGCGATGCTGATGAAGAAAAAATTGTGAATACAAATATTTCCTGGAAATGCGAAGCAGACAGCAGTTACAGCCCATTGCAACCGGATTTAATTTATACATATTATGTAGCTGGTCCTGGTGAAAAAATAGATTATTCAAAAAGCTCCAACGGATGGGATAACGTTCAATATAACGACTCCGCCTGGATGCAGGCGAAGCAAATTGTAAACGGCTTGCCCAAAGGTGTTCTTCAAACGGATTTAAGCTGGATGCTTACGCCGCGGACTATTCCATCTGTGGAATTAACTGAACAACGCTTACAAAAAGTTCGTACTGTTACGGGGATCAGCCTGCCCGCTTCATTTCCGTCAGCGAAAGGTTCTTTCACGGTGCCTCCGAATACTAGTGTAAAAATATTATTAGATAACGGCGTGCTTACTAATGCTTATCCTGTTTTGCATTTCAGTAAAGGAAAGGATGCTGATATAAAACTTGGTTATGCAGAAGCCTTGTTTATAGATGAAGGAAACAATAAAGATTGGAAAACTCAAAATAAAAAAGGCAATCGTAATGAAGTGGAAGGCAAAAGATTTGTTGGTGTAAAAGATGAAATATTTGCTAATGGAAGTAACGATCAAATTTTTACATCACTATCCTGGCGCACGTACCGGTATATGCAACTCGAAATAAAAACTGCTAGCGAACCTTTAACAATCAACGATCTCTATGGAATTTTTGCCGGATATCCTTTTGAATTAAAAGCAAAATTTAATACGGATAATGATACCCTTAAAAAAATATTTGAAACCGGATGGCGCACAGCACGGCTGGATGCAATGGAGACTTATATGGATTGCCCTTACTATGAGCAATTACAATATGTTGGTGACACACGCATACAAGCGATGGTGTCTTTATACAATTCCGGTGATGACCGGTTAATGCGTAATGCGATTACTCAAATAGATTATTCAAGAATGGCCGAAGGCATTACCCTGAGTCGTTACCCAACTGCGAATGCACAGGAGATACCACCGTTCTCTTTATGGTGGATAGGTATGTTAAGTGATTATTACATGTATCGCGATGATCCTGCTTTTGTGAAACAATTTTTGCCCGGCGAAAGACAGGTATTACAATTTTTTAGCAAATACCAGCAACCGGATGGAAGTTTAAAAAATGCTCCTTACTGGGAATTTACGGACTGGGCGGAAGGTAAGGGATGGCAAAGTGGAATGGCGCCTTTTGGCACCGACGGAAGTTCTGCTGCACTTGATCTTCAACTATTATGGGCATACCAGGTGGCAGCAAAACTGGAAGATAGTTTGGGTATGAAGGTTTTTTCAAATGAATATAAGAAGCGCGCGGCAATACTAACTGAGACGATTAAACGAAAATATTGGGATAACACAAAGCAGCTATTTGCTGATACGAAAGAAAAAAGTTATTTCTCGCAGCATACAAATACTCTTGCTATATTAACCGAGATAATAAAAGGAGAAGCCGCGAAAAATTTGGCAAAAAAAATGATTGCAGATTCTTCCTTAACGCAGGCCACAATTTATTTTCAATACTATGTAAACCAGGCTTTACGAAAAACAGGTTTGGGAAATTTGTATTTGGATCGTTTGCAAATATGGAAAGAGAACCTTGCAATGGGGCTTACTACATGGGCAGAGATAAGCAATATCAATGCTGCACGGTCTGATTGCCACGCGTGGGGCGCCAGTCCAAATATAGAATTCTTTAGAACTGTGTTGGGTATTGATACTGATGCGCCTGGATTTGAGAAAATAAAAATTGAGCCGGATCTGGGCTCACTTACAAAAGTCTCTGGCTCTATGCCCCACCCGAAGGGAGAAATTAGTGTAAGTTATAACGTTGATAAGCAAGGAAAATTATATGCAGTGATTTCTATTCCTGCGGGTACTTCCGGAGTTTTTGTTTGGAAAGGAAAGAATCATTTATTGAGGGTTGGGAAGACAAAGTTTACATCATTGTAGTTTCATAGCAACAATTGGAAACCCGATCAAAAAATTGTTGGCGGATGCGAGCCTGAACAATCCCTTAAATGTCGCAAACAACCCGAAAAATGTCATAATACTCCCTTTTCTATAAGGCGTTTTGCAATTATTTTTACAATACAAAAAATAAAAAAAATGAAAGGTAAACTATATCCGTGTTTGTGGTTTGATGGTAAAGCCAAAGAAGCAGCCACATATTATTCGTCGGTATTCGAAAATTCAAAGATCACTTCTGAAAATCCGATGGTAGTTATTTTTGAATTAAATGGCATGCAATTCATGGGATTGAATGGTGGCCCGCAATTCAAAATAAATCCATCGATTTCCTTTTTTGTATTTGCCGATTCAGCCGAAGAAATTGACAAAAAATGGAAAGATTTATCTGCGGACGGAAACGTAATGATGCCGTTAGATAAATATCCATGGAATGAAAAATACGGTTGGTGCCAGGATAAATTCGGCGTTACCTGGCAGCTCATGATGAACGACAACGGTGCTGAGCAAAAAATCGTTCCTTCATTTATGTTTACGAAGCAGCAAAGCGGAAGAGCCGAAGAGGCCATTAACTTTTATACTTCAGTATTTAAGAATAGTAAAGTAGAAATGATAAGCCGTTATGAAAAAGGTGAACCAGATGTAGAAGGCAATATTAAGCATGCCCGTTTCACCCTGAACGGACAGGCATTTGCCGCCATGGAAAGTTCCGGTCCACACGCATTTACTTTCAATGAAGGCATATCATTGGTGGTGCCTTGCGATGACCAGGAAGAAATTGATTATTTCTGGAATAAGCTTAGCGAAGGTGGTAAAGAGTCACAATGCGGGTGGTTGAAAGACAAATTCGGAATGTCCTGGCAAATTGTTCCTGCCATACTTGGAAAATTAATGAGCGATCCGGCAAAAGGCAAAAGAGTAATGGAATTGGTGATGAAATCGGTTAAATTCAATATTGAAGAATTAGAAAATGCCTAGCGCCCAATTTTTTAAAATAATCTTTTATGAAAACTGTTAAACCGGCTAGTGTAGATGTTTACATTGCTTCCTTCGCGGAAGATGTTCAAAAGATTTTAGGACAGGTACGCCTCACCGTTAGTAATGCTGCACCAGGCGCCGAAGAAACGATAAGCTATGGCATGCCTGCCTTCAGGTACAAGGGCCGTGTAATTATTTATTTTGCCGGGTATAGAAATCATATTGGTTTTTATGCGACCCCTTCCGGCCATACTGAGTTTGCAAAAGAATTATCTGACTATAAACAAGGGAAGGGTTCTGTACAGTTTCCGCTGGATAAGCCAATGCCGCTGGATTTAATTGCAAGAATAGTAAAGTTCAAAGCGCAGCAAGTAGCTGAAAAAGAAACAGATATTTTTGTTGGCCTTTCAGCTCCTGCCAGGCGTGCGTTACATAATAGTGGCATAAAAACGTTAAAAGATCTGGCGAAGTATACCGAAGCCGAGGTCTTGAAATTTCATGGAATAGGAAAAACTGCTATACCGGTTTTAAAAAAAATCTTGAAAGAAAAAGGATTTAAGTTTAGGAAAGGTGCGTAGGGGATGATCTAATTCCTTTTGCTCACAGGCTGCCGGATAGTAGCGGATAGCCGGAACTGTAGCTGACCAATGAAATTGTTGCCGACAGGTCCAAGTTTTAGTTCCTTAAAAAATTTTCTAAAAAGAAGTTGCCAACTTTTAAAAGTTGGCAACCGATTGATGATACAAAATTAGTACTGAATTTTTTATTTAATGAGTGCTCGTAGAATCATGCGCAGCGCCCTTATCAATCAAATCCATAAACTGGTTAAGCTTGGGCGTGATGATAATTTCTGTGCGCCTGTTCTTTACTTTGCCATCGGGTGTATCGTTGCTGGCAACGGGATTGTATTCGCCACGTCCGCCGGCTGTAAGCCTTTTTGGATCTACACTATAATTATTTTGCAGCGACTGTACCACTGAGGACGCTCTCAGAGCGCTCAAATCCCAGTTGTTGCGAATGTTGGGCTTTGCGATAGGCACATTATCTGTATTACCTTCTATCAATACATCGTAGTCTTTATAGTCTGTAATAATTTTAGCAATTTTTGATAACGTAGCTCCTGCCTTGTCGGAAATTTCGTAGCTACCGGATTTGTAAAGCATATTATCTGATAAAGAAATGTACACAACACCTTTTAATACTTTTACATCCACATCCTGCATTTCATCTTTGCTCAGCGATCTCGTAAGGTTGTTGGTGAGCACCATATTCAGCGAATCGCTTTTGTTTTTAGAAGCAATCAATTCTTGTATATATTTATTAGAAGAATTGATCTCGTCTACAAGTTTGGAAATATTTACATTACCCTGGCCTGCGGAAGTGAGACATTTATCTAATGCCGATTGCAGCGCTCTTTCATGCTCGCGCTCTGCATTGATTTGTTCCTGCAATCCTGATATCTGAACAGTGGCTTTGTCTAAATTATTTTTACATTCTTCACCGTCCCTGGTAAGCTGGCTATTGGTGTCCTGCAATTTGTTATAGTTTGCTTGCAGCGAATTAAACTTCTTCGTACTTACACAACTTGTAATACATACCATTGCCGTTACAACAGCAATCAAACTAAATTTATTTTTCACGATTATAGATTTTGGTTATTAAAAAAAGGTCTTTCAATAAATTTCCGCCAAGGTATTGATTTTATCCAAGAACAGTTTTTGTTATTACTTTAAATGCTTTTAATTGACTTACACTTTTGGCAACTTATAACCGTTATGATATTCTTTCATCATGTATTGCTTATTAATAGCATCATCAGTAAACTGTTCTTTCAATGCATCCCATTCTAATTTTTTACCACTTCGATAGGCAATGTTACCCATTTGTGCAACGGTAGCCACGTGAGCACCAGCCTGGATCGGGCAATGCAGGTCTTCGAATTTTCTTGATTTAACAACGTCTACAAAATTTATCCAATGCTTATCTACACCGCTATCTGTTGATGGTGCAAAAGGCTTGCTCACTTTATTTTTACTTTGCTTTTCTTCTATTACTTCCCAGCCGCCGCGGTTAAGAATTAGCGTTCCGTTATTACCAATGTAGGCAATACCATGATCACGGTTGTAAGAGCCATTATCAATGCCCATGGCAGAATCCCACACCATGTTAAAGCCATCAAATTCATATAAAGTTGTGAGCGTATCAGGTGTTTCTTCATACAACTCAGGATAGGCAAAACGGCCACCCAATGCGGAAACAGATTTAGGCGTGGGTGACTTCATCCCCAGTAATCCATAATCTAATAAATGCACGCCCCAATCCGTCATTAAACCGCCGGCATAATCCCAAAACCAACGGAAATTAAAATGGAAGCGACTTGAATTAAATGTTCTTGTTGGGGCAGGGCCAAGCCACATCGTATAGTCGACACCGTTAGGCGGTGCTGAATCCGGAACAACAGGCCCTGGTTTCATCCAACCCTGGTAACACCAAACCTTTACCGTTCTTATGTTTCCGAGAACGCCGCTTTGTACATAATCAACTGCATCTTTAAAATGTTGCTGGCTGCGCTGCCACTGGCCGCATTGCACGGCTTTGCTATATCGTTGTTGGGCAGCAACCATCGCCCGGCATTCGCCGATGGAAT
The DNA here is from genome assembly GCA_039935555.1 of Ginsengibacter sp. GTDB lineage: Bacteria > Bacteroidota > Bacteroidia > Chitinophagales > Chitinophagaceae > Ginsengibacter. The sequence continues at coordinate 13,525 of JBDTKB010000259.1, forward strand.
TGCCAACAGGCTTTTCGCAATACACATCTTTACCAGCAGCACAGGCATCCATCATAATTAATGCATGCCAATGGTCGGGCGTGCCAATGATAACTGCATCTACATCTTTATCTTCTAACAACTTGCGGTAGTCGCTGTATTTTTTTACTTTAGAAGCATCTTTATTCAGTTTTGTACTTAAATCATTCAATCGCTTTTCAATTACATTACTATCTACATCACACACAGCCACCAGGTTTACGCCCGGCACTTTCAATGCAGCTGTAACATCGGCCCATCCCATTCCATTTATGCCGATAGCGCCAATGTTTAATTGATCGCTTGGTAAAACACGATTTTTAAAAATAGCAAAAGCTTCATTGTTCATAGAAGACAGTAATAAGCCACCACCGACAAGGGCGGAAGAATTTTGTAAAAACTTTCTACGTGAGTTCATTTTATAATTATTTATTAAGGAAAAAAAGTAAAGTAATATTCATGAAAAGCACCAATCGTTATGTCGTTTTTCTTGATTCCAAAGCCGCGATGCTACCACAGACAGGGAACTAAGCATTTTCTTAATGAATTAGTAATCCGGAAGGCAAGCAATTCAATAGGAAGTTAAGATACAGAATAATCAAATACGATAAATAAAATATAGGATAAAGATATTTGTTGAAATAAATGTTGCTTTAATATTTTGGCATTTCAAGAAAACTATTCCTTAAAAAATTCACTTTGAAAGGAATGGATTTTTTGAAATATTATTCGCTGTTTTCGCCCTGTAAATTATGGTCTGCACTTTATTAATTACCCGGAGCAATTCAACGCAGTTTCCCAAATAAAAAAAGGGAAAATAAATCTCCCTTGTATAAACAACCTTATGTATTTCAATTATTTAAATTGATGCATGATCTCCTTAGCCAGGTCTGTCATTTTTTTAATCCCATCTTCAGGTAAATTTCCTTTTTTAAATTCTGCAAGCACCTCTGGTAATTTGGCATCCATTTGCAACAAAAACTGCTCTTCAAATTCCTGGATGTTTTTAACCGGTACGCTGTTTAATAAACCATTAGTACCCAAGTAAATTACGGCAACCTGTTTTTCTACCGCGTAAGGAGTAAACTGCGGCTGCTTTAATATTTCAACGTTCCTGGCACCCTTATCAAGCACTGATTTAGTAGCGGCATCAAGATCACCACCAAATTTAGAAAACGCTTCCATTTCGCGATATAATGCCTGGTCAAGCTTTAGCGTTCCCGCTACTTTTTTCATTGATTTAATCTGTGCATTACCACCAACCCTGCTCACAGAAATACCCACATTAATTGCCGGCCTAATACCTGCGTTGAATAGATTTCCCTCAAGGAAGATCTGCCCATCTGTAATAGAAATAACATTGGTGGGAATATAAGCGGATACGTCTCCAGCCTGTGTTTCAATAATTGGAAGGGCCGTTAAAGATCCACCACCTTTTACAAGGTGCCTGATATTTTCAGGAAGATCATTCATCTTTTGTGCAATCTCATTTTTTGAAATGATTTTTGCGGCTCTTTCCAGCAAGCGGCTGTGCAAGTAAAATACATCACCCGGATAAGCTTCTCTTCCCGGTGGCCTTCTTAACAAAAGGGAAACTTCCCTGTAAGCAACGGCTTGCTTACTAAGATCATCATAAATAATTAATGCATGACGACCGGTATCGCGAAAAAACTCTCCCAATGCTGCACCGGCAAAAGGGGCGTAAAACTGCTGCGGTGCAGGATCCGAAGCAGATGCTGCAACAATCGTTGTGTACTCCATCGCTCCATTATCCTCCAGTACTTTCATCACGTTAGCAATTGTAGAAGCTTTTTGGCCAATCGCAACATATATACAATAAACAGGGTTGCCTGCTTTATAAAATTCTTTTTGATTAATGATCGTATCAATACAAATGGCACTTTTACCTGTTTGCCTGTCGCCGATAACCAATTCACGCTGACCACGACCAATCGGGATCATAGCATCAATAGCTTTGATACCCGTTTGCAGGGGTTGTTTTACCGGTTCCCTAAAAATTACACCGGGTGCTTTGCGTTCCAGCGGCATCTCATATAAATCGCCGGTGATAGGGCCTCTTCCGTCGATCGGTTCGCCTAATGTGTTTATAACACGTCCCGCTAAACCATCACCCACTTTAATAGAAGCAATTTTTCCGGTGCGGCGTACCGTGCCTCCTTCTTTAATGTCGCCACTGTCGCCCATAAGTACCACGCCCACGTTATCTTCTTCAAGATTTAGGGCGATCGCTTTAATGCCATTTTCAAACTCTACCAATTCGCCTGAGCTAACGTTATTTAACCCGTAAACGCGCGCAATTCCATCGCCGATTTGCAACACAGTTCCAACTTCTTCGAGGTTGGCTTCTACGTTGAAATTGGTTAGCTGGCTTCGTAAAATTGCAGATATTTCATCCGGTTTAATATCAACCATAATAAAAGTTTATTTTTTTCGAGGTGCAAAGGTAGAATAAGATAGGTGGAGTAACAAAAATGGTTAGATCAAAATCACTTTTTTTCACCTTTTTTACACTTTACAACTTAAAATAAAAGTACGGTGATAATTATTTTTATTTACAGTAAAATATAATTGGCCAAAGGAAGTTCTATAAGACTAATTCAACATTTTTTATTACAACGTTTCGATTATGAAGAGAACAGTTTTATTTTCTATTTCCGTCTTACTTCTTGGTTGCCTGTTGTGGGTATCAATTAATAATAAAACAGGCGAAAAAATTTCCGCGAAAGGTATCGACGCGTTGGCTTATAAAACCAGTGATTTTGATGAAGGAGAAAAAGAAGATGGTATTGCAGAGGCGCAGCGACAGGAATTTGAACTTACAAAAGATGTTCATTTAGGATATATTCCAAAATATCGTTTGATAAGCGCTTTTCAGAACCTGGTAAACCAAAGAAAAATAAACCGTAATTCGCCTAATAATGTTTCAGGCCTGTCTTGGGTGGAACGTGGCCCCAATACAGATGTTACGGGTCCTAGCAATGGTAATATTCGTGCTGGTAATGGAGTTACGAGTGGCCGTGTAAGAACCGTTTGGGTAGATCTTTCTGATCCAACTTACCACACAGTTTGGGTGGGCGGGGTGGATGGCGGCCTTTGGAAAACAAATGATATTTCCGCAGCTCCGGCAACCTGGACGCCGGTTAATGATTTTTTGGCCAACCTTGCCATTGGAAGTATCTGCCAGGATCCTTTAGGGGTGAATAAAGACACTATGTATTTTGGAACGGGTGAAAAAAGCTTCAATGCAGATGCGGTTCGCGGTGGCGGCATTTGGAAAAGTACAGATCATGGGTCAACATGGAATCTTTTGGCGTCAACTACAAGCTTTTATAATGTTTCCAAAATATTGTGTGATGCCTCCGGAATGGTTTACGTTTCCGTAATCGGAAATGCAAAAGGCATTCAGCGTTCTTCAGATGGAGGAATTACCTGGACGAATATTACTCCAACCGGCTTAAATACGAATGTTACGGATATGAAATTAAGTACGACAGGACGGTTGCATGCTGTTTGCGGATATTATAATGGAGGCTCGGCGGGATATAGGTTTACGGACAATCCGGCGACTGTAACTCTCTCTTCCTGGACTTCACCAACAACAGCATTCCCAAATGTGCAATATAATTGCGAATTGGCTGTCGCCGGTAATTCGTTATATGCATTACCCGCAAACTCATCTTACCAAACGCCGCAGGTTTATAAAAGCACCGATGGCGGTGATAACTGGATTGCCACTGCATCGTCTCCACCTGCGTCATCAGGAACAAATGACCTGAGCAGCGGCCAAGCCTGGTATAATATGGCTATTGCAGTTGATCCTTCTAATACCCAAAATGTTATTGTCGGTGGGTTAAATTGTTACCGCACCACCGACGGAGGAGTAACCTGGACGCAAATATCAACGTGGATAGGATCTGCGTTGAGTTACATCCATGCAGATCAACAAACTGCCGTCTGGACCGGAAACCAGGTAATTATTGGTAGTGATGGCGGCATTTTTTATTCTTCAAACAGCGGTGCAAATTTTACAGATAGAAATGCGGGATTAAGATTAAAGCAATTTTATTCATGCGCTATGCATCCCACTAATTTTAATTATTTTCTCGGAGGTGCGCAAGATAACGGAGTGCACCAATTGTCAACTGCAGGGCTTGGTGGCAGCATAGAAGTAACCGGAGGCGATGGAGCTTTTGTTCAGATTGACCAGGATCAGCCTCAATATCAATTTGGCTCTTATATTTACAATACTTACAGGCGAAGCACAAATGGCGGCGCCAACTGGACCATTATCGATTATTCTACTTCGGTTGGACAATTTATTAATCCAACTGATTATGATAATGTAAATAATAAAATGTACGCCGGTGGCGGTAATAACGAATTCATAAGATGGGAAGATCCTCAAACGGGAAGCACATTTACGCCCGTTGCTATTAATGCTTTTGCCGGCTCAGTAAGAAGTATATCTATTTCTTCTTATTCCAATAACACTGTGTTTTTTGGAACCTCCAGCGGTAAAATTGTAAAGGTCACCAATGCCAATTTAGCCTTGCCAACATCTTCGGATATCTCGGGTACGGGAATGCCCGGATCAACGGTTTCGTGTGTGGCAATTGGAACAAATGACAATAACCTTATTGCAACTTATTCCAATTATGGTTCTACCAAACATATTTGGGCAACAACAACCGGCGGTGGAAGCGGAGGATGGACAAACATAACCGGGAACTTTCCGGATATTCCGGTTCGTTGGGCGATATTTTATCCGGAGGACAATACGAAAGCGATTATTGCTACCGAGATGGGCGTTTATGAAACATCTAACATAAACGGTTCATCAACAGTGTGGACTCAAAATGCAAGTTTTCCAATAGTACGCACTGATATGCTTAAGTACCGCAAGGCTGATGGAACCGTAGCTGCAGCTACCCATGGCCGTGGATTATGGACGACCACAATTCCAAAAACAATTCCTTATGTGCGGTTTGCTTCCTCATTTGAAAGTGAAACTGAAACTACTTCTGCCTCTAACGGATGCCGCAACTACAAAGATTTTATAGTAAACCTGGCAATTGATTTACCGCCTGCGGGAGACGCAAATGTAACGGTTGGAATTGCAGGAGGAAATACCGCTATCCAGGGAATAGATTTTGATTTTACAACAAACGGGAACTTTGCATCGCCTTCTACTTCCCTAATTTTTGCGAATGGATCTACAACTCCGCAGCCATTAACCGTTAGGATTTATGACGACGCTGAGCTTGAAAACACTGAATCTTTTTCATTGAACTTTACTGTAGGTGGTGCTACAAATGCATTAGCTGCTCCAAGCGGAATGAATTATAATTTTACCATTAACGATAATGACCTGGCTCCTGTATTCATTGGCGCTTCAAATAACTTCACGATCGGATCACAATCTTACCTTTTGGGAAACACTTCTGTCGGCCAGCCTTTTAATGCAAAATTGAAAAGCAAGCGAAACCAAATGCTTTATCTCGCGTCAGAACTAACGAGTGCAGGTTTTACTGCCGGAAACATTACAAATATTGCCTATAACATGGCCAAATCCAGTATAAGGCCTTACCAAAATCTCCAAATAAAAATGGGACTCAGCACCATTAATAATCTATATGACGTAACGACTAATGTGGTCGCTACCTCAACGGTTAAATCGCTTTCATCATATGCAACTGTTGATGGGTGGAATACCTTTGCGTTGGATGTGCCTTTTGTTTGGGATGGCACAAGCAATCTCGCGGTAGAAATATGTTATGATAATGGAGCCGCAGACACTGCTGACTTTGCGGATGTAACTTATGGTTATTCCGATGGAAGCACGTCTTCGCAAGGTAATCTTATTTGGCAGGATAATATAAATTGCGGGAGCCCTTTTACCTCTGTTCTTTATTATATTCTTGGAAAAAAACCGGAAATAAAATTGCAGCTAACCGGCTTTGGAAATTTAATAGATACGCTGGGACCGCATACGGAATACATTGCCAACAACGGAACTTATTATTTTTATGATGGCAACAATGTTCTAAATAAAATTTCTTCGTCTACCGCAAATCTTGGCTGTGTAAGTTCAGTTTTGTCGGGAACGGGAGATACATGGCAACCGCTGTTTGGCGGCTCCAGGTCTCAAAAAGTTTTTGATATTAATCCGTCTGCAAATGCCGGCGCATCCCACACGATCGGGCTGTATTACACAACTGCTGAACTTGGCGGTAACGACCCAAGTCTTGTACAAATAGCCAGGACTTCCGCTGCTACTTTTTCAGCCGCTAATTCCGGAAACACTACGATAGGCACGACAACCTACAGCGCTTATGGCAATGGTTATTTATTTACATCTTCTTTTACCGGTTTTTCCAAATTTTTTCTTATCAATGTAAGTTCGGTTTTGCCGGTTAAATTGGTTTCATTCAATGGCAGTTTGAATAAAAATAATATCACCTTAAACTGGAAAACAAGTTCTGAACATGGCTTCGGAAAGTTTGAAATTCAAAAGTCGTCTGATGGTAGCAGCTTTCATACAATAGGTGAAGTAAATGGCTCGCCAAACACTTTATCGTTACACAATTATAATTTTATTGATGGGCAGATTGATGAATTAAATTACTATCGTTTAAAACTGGTTAATATTGACAATGCATTTTCTTATAGCGCCACTGTATTCTTGCGCGAACCAAACGTTGCTCAAAGAATAAGCATAAGCAACAATCCTTTTCACGATTTTATTACTTTACATTTTGCAAAGCTTCCTGCTGAAAAAGTAAGTGTAGAATTAACGAATATCACAGGCGCAAAATTATACAGGGCAACCTATGGAAGCTCCAACGACATCACCCTTAATTTGAGTTCTGTAGCTTTGAGTAACGGCGTTTATTTTTTGAAAACAATTGTTGACGGCAAAAGCTTTGTAAACAGAATTTTAAAGCAATAAAATCAATCAACAGGGTGAAAATTGTTTTAAGAAGAAACGCTAATATTTCTTTAATGTCATCTATAAAATATTTCCTTATTAATGCTTTTTTGATATTGAGCTTACTGTCTTGCTCTCAATCAAAATCTATCATTAAAAATACTTATGTTACCTATTTTGTTCATTTGCCGGGTAACATAGCGGTACACGAAAATGGTAACAACATTTCAAAGGCGGATACTAACTTTATCATTTATGTTGAAACCGTGCCTGAAAAAATAAATTGGAATATGGCGTGGGCAAGCAATCATACGTATTCGATCGCAGCAAATTTAATTACCACTAGCTCGTTTAAAGCAGGAAAAATTAAAGAAACAAATGAGGAATTGATTTTGAAACCTTCGGAGAAAAATGAATTATGGAAGCTTCAGCTAATTCCTTCTGAAAATAAAATTCAATCGCCACTTCCTGTTAAGCCTGGGGAAATTATTTTCCAAGGAAGCTATAAAGGGAAAAAATTGTTGAAAAAGATTTCCAAACAAATTGAGCTTAGCTCAATGCCGTCTGTTTAAAAAAAGAGGCTTAAAAAATTAAGTAGTTTATCTTAATTTATGGATGTAATCATTATTGGCAAATTGCTTTTTCACATCATTAAGATCTCTCAAAATGCTTGCGTCTATTAGTTTTCCTTCCATTTCTAATACAAAGCCACCAATAATATTTTGATCTACAATTGCCTGGAGTTCAATTTTTGAATTAGATACTTCGGCTTGAATTTTATCTACAAAAGAATTTTTTATTTCTTCAGATATTGGAACTGCTGTGGTAAGCTTTACTTTATGAATGCCCTTAATTTTATTGTATTGCTCAATGAATGAAAAAATAATTTCAGGCAAAATGGATTCCCTGTTTTTGCTGCAAAGAAGCTTAATAAAAGTTTGGGTAATTTTTGAAATTTTATTTTGCATCACCGCGCCAATAATTTTATTCTTTTTATCAGCGCTGATTATGGGGCTCTTGAGCATCATCACAAATTCTCTGCTTTTAGCACAGATAGAATTGAGCAGCATCATATCATCATGAACAACATCAAGTTCTTTCAGTTCTTGTGAAAGGTCGATGAGGCTTTTTGCGTAACGTTGCGCTAACCTGGGATTTTGCATTTTTAAATCTTTACTTTATCAATCTCATCGCTGCAGTTTCTAATTCAATTCAATATTATCTGCAAGCTGATTTATATATTTTTCCTGCTCTTCTTTGTTTCCAAGTTCCCTGCGCAATACTTTTTCACTTACTTCAATTACAAGATTTCCTACCTGGTTTTTAAGATCGGTAATTGCTGCCATTTTTTGTTGGTTAATGGCGCCCTGTGCATCCGCAATTATCCTGTTAGTTTCCTGCCTCGCCATTTCTTTCGCTTCGGTAATAATTTTATCGCGGGTTTCCTTAGCTTCTCTCATCATGATCGCTCTTTCTTCACGTGCCTTTGTAAGCAAAATTTCATTTTCATTTTTCAATTGCTTCATTTCCTCCTTAACCTTTTCAGTAGATAAGATGGCATCGGAAATGTTTTTTTCTCTTTCGCCAAGTGAATTTAAAATTGGCTTCCATGCAAACTTTTTCAAAATGAAAAATACAATTACAAAGACTAGCAATGTCCAGATTATAAGACCAAATGACGGCGTGAGTAAATCCATATTATAAATTTTAAATAATAATAAAAGAAGATAAAGCTGCAACCTCCGCCCTGTGCTTTGTTTTGCAGCTTTAATTTTGTTTTACACAAACATTGCAAGTATTCCGGCAATAACTCCAAACAAGGCAACACCTTCTACAAGTGCCGCTGCAAGAATCATGTTAGACCGGATATCGTTAACGGCTTCAGGCTGGCGTGCGATAGCTTCTACCGCACCCTTACCAATTTGGCCGATACCAATACCTGCACCTACAGCCGCAAGTCCTGCGCCAATAGCTCCACCGGCGTTTGCCCAGGGTGTTGTGCTTAAAATTGTCATTAAATCCATAATTGTGTTTTATACTGTTTAAAATAAACGCTTCTTGAAAAATTATACTAAAACCGGGTCGTGCTCTCCGCCATGATCAGCATGTGAACCTTCCATCGCCTGCCCGATAAATACAGCGGTTAAGTTTGTAAAAATAAATGCCTGGATAAAAGCAACCAATATCTCAATAAAATAAATAAAGATTGAAAAGGCAACTGAAACAGGTGCAAAACCCCAACCGATACCTTTGTTTAAGGCTCCAAAAATAAAAATCAGAGAGATCAGGCAAATGATGATAATGTGGCCTGCAAGCATATTTGCAAAAAGACGAATCATTAATGCGAATGGCTTTGTAAAAATTCCCAGGATTTCCACGATCACTAGAATTGGTTTTACCCACCACGGAACATCGGGGTTAATAATATGTGCCCAATAATGTTTGTTGGTGCTAAACATGATCACCACAAAAGCGATGAGCGCAAGTATCATGGTAAAAGCAATATTGCCTGTAACATTGGCCGAGCCTGGTATCAATCCAAAAAAAGTATTTATTAATATGAAGAAAAATATTGTGAGCAGGTAAGGCATGTATTTTTTATAACGGTCTCCAAGGTTGGGCACAGCAACTTGTTCTTTAAGAAATTCAATGATAATTTCAACGGCATTTTGCGCACCTTTTGGAGCACTGATGACGCCATGGCCTTTTTTATATTTAGCGGCAATAGAAAGCATCAGCCAAACAAACAATATAGTAGCCAACAGCATTTGAACCACATTGCGGCTCAACGAAATATCATAAACGGAAACGCCCGCATCCACTGGAATTACTTTTCCTTCTACCAGTTTGT
>JBDTKB010000260.1:0-21003 GCA_039935555.1 Ginsengibacter sp.
TTGAGGGCGTACGATTTCCTGTGTATATGGACCAGATTGACTTTCCATATTTTAAAAGATTTTCTGAAAAAAAAATCGTTGAGAAAAAAAAGGATAAAGTTTATATCGATGATGTGAAAAAAGAAAAAACTTCTTCAAAATTTAAAGTAAGCGCAGGAGTTTGGATCTCTTTTTTACCTGTATTTGATAAAGATGTATTTGACGATGATGTGGTTGAAAGTTTTAAAATTTATCTCATCAATCAAACCAGCGAACCTTATAATTTTAATTACTCCTTAATCTTTTCCGGCTCGCCTGATTTTGAGTTGAAAAATCAAATTTCCTCCTTCGCAGATTTTTATCTTCATGATGTTCCCTTTGAACAAATGAACGATGCTCCCAAATTAGAATTTGATTTTTCGCTGGTAAATCTAAATAAGAAAAAGGCAGATCATTTTGAAACTATTTTAAAAATTAAAGCGAAGACGCTCTTTAAAAAAATTGAAGAGATGAAAATGAAAAATGAACCAACGTTTTCATTTTTGCTATTCGAAAAATATCCGGATAAGGTTGAAGAAAATTTTCCTGAATATACTAATACGCGTGGCCTGCTTTATGATGCATCAAAGGCAAGGCAGAACCTGGAACCCGCGAGATCTGTAATTGATCTTCACGTTGAAAAACTTTCTTCAGATTGGAAAAGCCTCAGCAACTATGAAATACTTTCTCTTCAACTCGCAACGTTTGAAAAATATTACCACCTCGCGGTAGCTCATCATCAACCTAATCTGATCGTTATTCATGGCATTGGTACAGGAAAATTACGTGAAGAAGTCCATGAGCTTTTAAAGTTTAAAAAAGAAGTAAAAAGCTTCGTAAATCAATACCACCATAATTTTGGATATGGCTCTACCGAAATTTTCTTTCAATATTAGTTTACAATTTACGGACCAGAAAGAAGTGTAATTATTCATCAATCTCCATAGACATTTTGGTTATCTTCGCGAAACTGCAAACCGGGTTATCGCTCTTGTTAATTCAGGGGAGGAAAGTCCGGACAGCGAAGAGCAACACACCGGTCAATAGCCGGTCCCGATCTTGATCGGGAAGAAAGTGCCACAGAAAATTACCGTTCCTTATTCCTCTTCTTTGGAGAGGCCAGGTGAGGTTCAAGGGTGAAAACGTGAGGTAAGAGCTCACGATGCCGGTAAGTAATTGCCGGGATGGGTAAACCTTGTGTGCTGCAATGCCACGTACATCAGCGCTTGAGAACTGCTCGTTCGAGCTGAAGGGTAGGCAGCAAGATTGTTGCAGTAATGTAACAGCCAGATAAATGATAACCATTCTTTTTTTCGGGCTTGCCCGGATTAAGAAAACAGAATCCGGCTTACAGGTTTGCAGTAAATTAATTGAAAGGGCATCCAATTGGGGTGCTCTTTCCTTTTAGTGATTACGTAGATTTTTATACAAGTCGGCGGCGATATTTTATTGTCTTTCTTAGGTGATTGGAAAACCTTTTCACCAAATAAAACGTAATTTAAAGGTGGATTTTTCTGATTTAATATTTTTTAAGACTCTCTATGAAAATTATTATTCAACTGCTCATAGTTTCGATTTCCATTTCTTTTTTTTCTCAAAAAATATGTGCACAAAAGCTGGCAGCAATACCATACGTTTCTGGTATAAATTCACCTATTGATTTAAAAAATTGCGGCGACGACCGGTTATTTGTTGCTGATCGTGCCGGAAGAATTCGGGTAATAAATGGAGACGGAACTTTACGCCCTGTTCCTTTTTTAAATATCACTACAAAAATTTCTTCAAATAATAGCGAAGAAGGATTTTTGGGAATTGCATTTAGTCCCGACTATAAAACCAGTGGCAAATTTTATGTTGATTACACATCTATTATCGCCGGCAAGTTAACCAGTGTAATTGAAGAATATAAAGTAAGCGCAGCCGATTCAAATGTTGCAGATCCTGCTTCGGCATTAAAAATTATTACACAAGTTCAGCCATTTTCAAATCATAACGGCGGCAATTTAATGTTTGGAAAGGACGGGTTTCTATACATTAATTTTGGCGACGGCGGAAGTGGCGGCGACCCGTTTGGAAATGGTCAAAATAAAAAAACTCTTCTAGGCAAAATATTGAGAGTTGATGTAAGCAATTCTTCAGCGTCACAACCTTATGTTGTTCCTTCATCCAACCCGTTCTATTCTGATACTACTTCGGGAATTAAAAAAGAAATATGGATTTATGGTGTTCGAAACCCTTTTAGATGTAGTGTTGACAGGCTTACTGGCGACTTATTAATTGCAGACGTAGGGCAAAATAAAGTAGAAGAAATTGATTTTCAAAATGCAAATGATGCTGGCGGTAAGAATTATGGCTGGAATATAGTTGAAGGAGATTCATGCTATAATCCTGCATCCGGGTGTAATAAAAAAGGTATTACCATGCCAATCTATGAATACTTTCACAATGGTGGAAGCGCAGCTATAATCGGTGGATATGTGTATCGAAGCGCTCAATCAAAATCTCTATGGGGGCAATATTTATTTACTGATGAAGTCTTAAAATTTTTAGACGCCTTCCATTTAGAAAATGGAATGGTTTCGGGAAGTGTGAATCATCTTATAACCGCTGCGCAGGCCAAAGGTAATCCCGTCTCTTTTGGAGAAGACAAATATGGAGATCAATACATTATTTTTTACGGCAATGGAACCGTCTACAAACTACAAGATACCAGTTATCTTCGCAGGCCAAAAGCATACGTAACTTCCAATAATCTCGGCGCAGGCTCATTTTTATTACAAGCATTAGAAGGTAAAAATCTCACTTACCAATGGTTGAAAGATAATATGCCAGTTCCAGGTGCGGTTTCATCTATGTATACAACATCAGTTTTAGGAAGCTATACCCTGGAAGTCACGAACAGTTTGGGCTTCAAGGATACTTCTGATGCTTTTTTATTGGGGACTTCAATCGATCTGATTTCATTTGCTGCGCAAAAAAATTCGGGAAGCACGATAGTGTTAAATTGGCAGACTGGTTCAGAACTAAATATATCAGGCTTTACAATTCAACGAAGAAAAAATAATGAAACTGTTTTTTCAGATATTGGTTTCGTTAGTAGCAAAGCGATGAACGGATTCTCTAATACTATGCTCAGCTATAATTTTATTGATTCATCAGCATTAAACTATTCTAAATTATTTTACCGTTTGCAGATCCTGCATGCTGATAGTTCTTTTAATTATTCTGATACCAGGTATCTTAATATAGAGGTTCAAACAAATGGGTTTTTATTATTTCCTAATCCTGCCAGTCACATTATTAACATATATCTAAATCAAGTTACTGATCCAGTCTTTGTAAAATTATATGACCTAACTGGTAAGGAATTTTTGTCACAAATACTGGATCAGCAAAATTGTATTCTTAAACTCCCTTTTTCCAAGGGTATTTATATAATACAGATTAGCGACCTAAAAGGGAAAAATCCAGTCAGGAAAAAACTTCTCGTGGATTAGTGATTTAATTATTGCATAACATTTTATTAAAATATCCACATAAAATTTCTTTCATGTATTAAGTGATATTTTCGTTATACAAAATCACAGAGAATGCAAAAAAAATTTACAAATTTTTTATTGACGGCCATCATAATTTTTATCACAGTCGCGGCAGATGCTCAAAAACTTGCATTAGTGCCATATACTTCGGGGCTAAATTTTCCGATTGATTTAAAAAACTGTGGAGACGACCGGTTATTTATAGCAGAAAATGCCGGAATAATTAAAATTGCCAATGCTGATGGAAGTTTAAGAACAACTCCGTTTTTAGATATCTCTTCAAAAGTGGACAATGTTGCCGAAGGCGGCTTGCTGGGATTAGCTTTAGGGCCAAATTTCAAATCTGATGGTAAATTTTATGTGTATTATACTGCAAATGTAGGCGGAGTTGTCAATACTGTTTTGGAACAGTATAACGTTAGTGCATCTGATTCAAACGTTGCTGATATTAATTCTGCATTGACTATAATATTGCAACCAGAAGTTGATCAGGAACCTGCGCTTGGAGGCAGCCTAATCTTTGGTAAAGACGGATATTTATATGCAAGTTTTGGATTTGGAGGACCTGATAAAGATCCGAACGGCCACGCCCAAGATAAGACTACATTTCTTGGCAAAATGTTGAGATTAGATGTCAGCAACGTTACAACCATTCAGCCCTATAAAATCCCATCGTCTAATCCTTTTTTTAACGCCGCAACTCCAGGTTTAAAAAAAGAAATCTGGGCATTAGGCTTGCGCAATCCATATAGAAATAGCTTCGATAGATTGACTGGAGACCTATGGCTTCCTGATGTGGGCCAATACACTTGGGAAGAGGTTAATTTTCAAGATGCTAAATCACTAGGTGGCCAAAATTATGGCTGGAATATAATGGAAGGCCCCGCTTGTTTTAACCCTCCCACAGGTTGCGATACAACAGGGTTGACATTTCCTTTTTATTCTTATCATCATGTAAATAATAATGCGATTATTGGTGGATACGTTATGAGATCTCCGGAGTCAAAACTGTTATTTGGAACGTATATTTTTGGAGACTGGGTAGCTAAATATATTCATGGAATTAAAAGGTTGGATGGCATGCTATTGGATACTGTTTTCAACTTTTTAGGTTCCGGTGATTTGCCAAACAGGCCAATTTCATTTGGGGAAGACAAATACGGCAGCATATATGTAATGTTCGGTGATCCTACAATTTACAGGTTGTCAGATACGAGCTACCTTCGCCATCCGAAAGCTTATATCACTCCAACAACCCAGGACGGTGGCACATCGTATTTATTGCAGGGATTACAAGGTAGAAATCTTACTTACAAATGGCTAATAAATAATGCGGTAATTGGCGGTGCGACGTCACCGGATTTTACAGTAAGTTCAAATGGGAATTATAGCCTTGTAGTAACAAATAGTTTAGGCTTTAGCGATACGTCTGATGTATTTGCGTTCGGAGCTTTGCCTTTAAGTCTGATTTCATTTACTGCGCAAAAATTAACCACTGCAAAAATTGGGTTGCAATGGCAAACAACTTCTGAGCAGAATATAAATGGATATGACATTTTAAGAAAACAAGCCAATGAAATAAATTTCTCTAAGATTGGCTTTGTTCAAACTAAATCATTAAACGGTATTTCAAATAGTAAACTTGATTATAGTTATATTGATTCATTCGCTCTGGCAAATTCAACAATATTTTACAGACTTAAGATAACGCACATCGATGGGTCAATAAGTTACTCTGATGTTCGCACAATAACTTCATCGGCAAATTCCGGGTTTGAGATTTATCCTAACCCGGCAAGTGGCTATTTTCAAATAGACATTATTGGGAATGTACAGCCTTCGTTATTAGTAATATATGATTTGGCGGGACGAAAAATTCGTGAACAGATACTGAATCAATCAAGTACCAAAATCGAAATCAAGGGGCTTAAGGGAGTGTATTTTGTGCAAACCAGCAATGCTGATGGAAGAGGCATGATTCGTAAAAAGTTGTTGGTCAAATAGATACTTTCACAATATTATCTTCAGCATCTTCGATAAGGGAAGCGGCGGCAATTGCTTTAAATTTTTTAATGCCTGTTTGCAAAAACTCACGGCATTAACGGGATTTTTCGTTTACTTAACTTTCACCCGGCATATAGTCACATTAATATATCTTTGCCGCCTCTAAAAAAGTTCTTTAAAAAATGTTAAGTAGAAGAAATATACGGGTAAAGGTGATGCAGGCTCTTTATAGTATTGAATCGATGAACAATGAAACTCGCCCCGGTGAAGCACTACAGATACTTAAAAAAAACATTGAACATTCACAGCATCTATTTACCTACCTCGTTTATTTCATAGTAGAAGTTGCCCGCTTCGCGGAAAAAGATGCAGCGCAAAAAGCGCAGAAACATTTGCCTTCTGCAAATGACTTGAATATAAATACCAAAATTTCAGGAAATGAAATCGTTTGGGTTACGTTTGAAAATAGATCGTTTCAAAAATCTGTAGATCAGTTCAAAATCAAATATTCAATTGATGATGAGTTAATTAGAAAGGCTTATCTCGCCTTGGTTTCCTCGCTTGAATACAAAGAATACACCTTGGAGAAATCAAGAGATAAAAAGGCTGAAAAGAATATAATGGAATATATTTTTGCTAACCTTGTGCTTGAAGATGAGAACGTAATAAGTGATATTGAGTCAAAATTTATTCATTGGGATGATGATGCAGAAATGATGATCCTTTTGATGAATGGTTATTTACAAAAGCCTTCTACATTTAATTTTGAAGAAATGGTGAGCAAAGAAAAGATGGATTTCGCAATTGACCTGATGGAATGTGTAGTTGATAAAAAGGATTATTGTTTGGAATTTATAAAGCCTAAATTAAGAAACTGGGATTCGGAAAGAATAGCCGCTTTGGATATGATTCTGATGCAAATGGGTGTATGTGAATTCCTTTATTTTGAAACGATACCACCAAAGGTTACGATCAATGAATATATCGATCTGGCTAAAGAATATAGTACTGAACAAAGCGGGCATTTTGTAAATGGTATCTTGGATAATATTCATAAAGAATTATTGACCCAGGATAAAATACATAAGAAGAATTTTAAAAACAGTAGTTTATAATACATTTGCAAAAATTACACTAAATGAATAAATTGATTGCTGCGTCACTTTTTGTTTGCATGTTGATTTCCTGCAACATTAGAAATACAAAGCATAAAGATGATGTACAAGGAATGCTCAACGGTGGTGGATTTACAGATTCTACCTCAGTGCAAATGATTGATTCAACCTATAACTTTGGCAGCGTTAACGATGGTGAAAAGGTAGAATATAGTTACCGTTTTAGAAATACCGGCAAAAAATCCCTTATTGTTTCTTCAGCTGTGGCAAGTTGCGGATGTACGGTTCCTGAAAAACCCGAAGAGCCAATAAAACCCGGAGAGACAGGATTTTTAAAAGTTGTTTTTAATAGTAAAGGCAGGGTTGGTCCGGTGCATAAAGAAATTACAGTTACGTCAAATGCGTATCCAAAATTTCCGGTGTTGCAACTTACCGGCGAAGTAAAGTCGATGGATAAATAAATTTTAAACAAGCTGTAAAACAGCTAACACAAACAAAATAAATATTATGAATTTAGCAATGGTTTTTTTAATGTTAGGGCAAGGCGGTTCTGGCGGCGGCGGCTTCCAATTTGTTTTCTTAGGATTGATGGTCCTTGTATTTTGGATGTTTATGATAAGGCCCCAGGCAAAAAAAGCAAAACAACAAAAATTGTTTCTTACCAATTTGCAAAAAGGCGATAAAATTGTAACTATTGCGGGAATACATGGCACAGTAAATAAAGTGAATGATGATGGAACGATGATGTTGGAAATCAACCCCGGCAGTTACATCAAAATAGAAAAAAGTGCTATTAGTATGGAATGGACTGCCAACATAAACAAACCGGCGGCTCCTATTAAATAAAGATCTTGTTATCATTTCATCCCTGGCTTATCATCACCTTATGCTTAAAATCGGGTTAACAGGTGGAATGGGAAGCGGCAAAAGTACCGTTGCCCAAATTTTCGAAGTGCTTGGTATTCCTGTTTATTATGCTGACGAAGCAGCAAAAAAATTGATGGCTGAGGATGAAGAACTCAAGCAGGCAATTATTGAATCTTTTGGAGCCCAATCATATAATAGCGGAGCGCTTAACCGTGAATTCATTGCGAGCCAGGTATTTAATAATAATGAGAAATTAAATTTGCTCAACTCATTAGTGCATCCTGCAACTTTAAAAAACTCATCGGAATGGTTTCAATTGCAAAAAGCACCTTATGTTATTAAAGAAGCTGCATTGATTTTTGAAAGTGGCTCAAATAAAATGCTTGACTATGTTATTGGCGTAAAATCGCCCCGAAATCTTCGTAGACAAAGAGCAATGGAACGCGATCACTTGTCTTCAGAGGAAGTGGACGCCCGAATGAATAAGCAAATGGATGAAGAATCAAAACTGCAACTATGCGACTACGTTATTGTGAATGACGAACAGGAAATGCTCATACCGCAGGTCCTAATTTTACATGAAAAGTTTTTGAAATTTTCAGTTTCTAAAGAAAAGGAAATTTAATAAAACGAAGAAGATTGTTAAAACGTCACTTAAGATCTTCTAATCCTTTTTTTATTCTCTTTAATCCTTCATCTATATTTTTCAAATTATTCGCAAAAGAAATCCTGATGCAGGTAGGTTCACCAAAGGCATCGCCTGCCACGGTAGAAACGTGTGCTGTATTTAAAAGATACATGCATAAATCGCTTGCGTTATTAATTGTTTCATCACCAGCTTTTTTTCCGAAATAACTTTTTACTTCAGGGGAAATATAAAAAGCGCCATCAGGCTCTACAAATTTTAAAGCAGGAATTTCTTTTAGCAATTCAATTACACGCTGTTTGCGTAATTTAAACTCTTTTACCATTTCATAAGTTGCTGCAAGTGGTGAATCCAGCGCTGCTATTGCTGCTCTTTGCGCGATTGAATTTGTTCCGCTGGTAAATTGCCCTTGAATTTTTTCACAGGCTTTGGCAATTTCAAGGGGAGCCGCAATATAGCCAAGTCGCCATCCGGTCATGGCAAATCCTTTACTAAGTCCATTTACTATAATGATACGATCCACCAGATAATCAAATTGAGCAATGCTTTGATGTCCGCCACCTTCGCCATGGGCGTAATTAATGTATTCGTAAATTTCATCACTTATAATAAAAATACCCGGGTGCTTTTGAAATACTTTAGCAAGGCCCTCAAGCTCATTCTTCGTGTACACAGCCCCGGTAGGATTGCATGGAGAAGAAAAAATAAAAAGTTTTGTTTTGGCTGTTATGGCTGCTTCAAGTTGTTCGGGCGTTAATTTAAAACCTGTTTCGGGAGTAGTATTCACAAAAACAACCTTTCCTCTTCCTAATCTTGCTATTTCAGAATAGGAAACCCAATATGGCGTTGGTATAATTATTTCGTCATCGTCATCAAGTATGCTAAGCATTACGTTTGCAATACTTTGTTTTGCACCAGTGCTTACAACAATTTGTTGTGGCGTATAAGTGAGATTGTTATCACGCTTAAGTTTTCTGCAGATAGCTTCTCTTAATTCAAGATATCCTGGTACGGGAGTATAATGGCTCCAGTTTTCGTCTATCGCTTTCTTTGCTGCATCTTTTATATGTTCAGGTGTATTAAAATCAGGTTCTCCTACACTGAGATCTACTACGTCAATTCCTTGCGCTCTCAATTCGCGGCCAAGCTTGGCCATTTTTAAAGTTTCCGGTTCGCTAAATCTCGATAGGTTTGTTGAAAGTTGCATCGTCTATATTTAATTTTTTTGCAAAAATAAGAGATTGAGGTACTGAAAAACAAAAACATTATTTATCATATGTTAATTTAAAGGAGGAAAGGTCCGGCAGTTAAGTTCTTTTCCTTGTCACTTCGAAATTATACAATGCCTGTCCTAAATTTTTCAGAAATGGAAGACCAAAATTTTTTCAGAAATGGAAGACCAATTTCATCATAATCATATTTATCATCGTTAATAATACCATCAGTATTGTAGGGATGACCGCTTAATTATACAATGAGTGGGATTTTCAACTATTTGCTCTTACCCATTTTCGAAAAATCAAAACTCAATCCTATTGATGTATTGTTTGCTCGTACATCAAGTTGATGAATCGGAGGACTAGAAACACCGGATACTGCCATATCTAATTTTACCCAGGGAAATTTGGGCAATCCAAATTGAAAGTCCCATGCAGGCTCAATAAAATTTAATGTTCTGTTCGCTAAATTATCAAGAGAAAAATATTGCAACTCGGTTGCGGAGTAAGAGGTTCTAATATTTCCATAATGTACATAAGATGATTTTAAAGTAAAAGAAATACGCACATACCTTCCCGGCATAAAATTGATGGAAGGTTGAAAAAACCATTTTGAAATATGGCTGGTATGATAGCGGCTGTAATTTGCCATATTACCATCTAACCCATTATCATTAAAAGAAAATTTTCCGAATGCCATGCCTCCGAAAAAATTAAACGTAATAGTCTTTTTTGCATTAAGCGGAATAAAATATCCACCACCAAATTCGAACAAATTTCTTCTGTAGGTAATTACAGAGCTATCAAAAGGACCATTATAATCGTCCTGATTATATACATCTTTCTCTCTCCTGTTAAAATATGCTGCGGTTAGTGCCCAGTGTTTATCAATTGCATAAGCGCCTTGTAAGTCCCATCCATCAGCATACTTGTTTGTCAAAAGATCTTCACTGGATGAGGAATAATAACCTGTCAATTTAGATTGTCCCTTTTTAGTAAAATAAGGATTATTGGGCGTCGAAGCTGAATAAATATATCGATTGGAAGAGCATGAAAACAAACAGGTGATGGATGTAAATAAAATTAAGGAAAGCAGCTTGAAAGGGTAGGAATATTTATTTTTCATGTTGTCTTTCAAATTTAAAATAAGCGCAAAAGTTTTCTGTTTAAACCCTTAATTAAGCCACTTTATTTCCTCGATTAAAGAAATGAATTTCACTCATAATCAATTGCGGAACCACAATCTGGAAGTAAAATAAACACTTAAAAGAATTAACGGGCAAGAATATTATTTCATTTTCAAATTATTAATCAAAAGCAAAAAAAATCAAAAGGTAATTTAGTTTTGAGTCTTTTTTAAACTCATTTCCCGCGAGCCAAAATGATGGCTGCTTTTAACTTCAAAACCTTATCTTTGCAAACTTCTAAAAATTAAGATATGAAACTGAAAGGTTTGGTGTGGTTCTTCGCCATTGCGCTTATTCTAATCTCCGTTTACCAGCTTTCCTTCACCTGGGTTGTTAACAGTTACGAAGCTAAAATGAAAGCAAAAGCTGAAAAGAACGTAAGAATGGCTCATCCGGGCGTGAATGCGGATGAAAAAAACAATCTGGTAACAGCGCAGTTTCAGCATCTTCTGGATAGCAGCAGGGATGTAAAAATATATCCGATGCTGGGAACAACTTATCTGAAATGTAAGGAAAATGAATTGAATCTAGGGCTTGACCTTCAAGGTGGTATGAATGTCACTTTGAATGTAGACCTTGAGGGCGTCGTTAAATCTTTAAGCAACAATCCAAAAGATCCACAATTGGTTAATGCTTTGGCTACTACCAATGCAGAGAAAGCCAAAAGTGACCTCGACTTTATTTCTTTATTTGGACAGGTTTTTAAACAACAGAATCCCGGAGCCAACCTCGCCTCTTTATTCGCAGGTGCCGGAAAAGCCATTAAAATTACTGATAGCGATCAACAGGTTTTGGATCAGCTAACGGCTATTTCAAAGTCAGCTATCAATCAAACCTATAAAATATTATCAAAAAGAATTGATCAGTTTGGTGTTGCGCAAACAAGCATAAACTTAGATGAAAATAAAGATATCATTACGGTAGAATTGCCGGGCGTGCAAGACGCGGTAAGAGTTAGAAAATTGTTGCAGGCTTCTGCTCATTTGCAATTTTGGGAAGTTTACAATATTGGTGAAATAGGAAAAAATATTGAAGATGCGGATAAAGCGCTTGCACAAACGCTAAGTGGCATAACGGTTGATTCTACAAAAAACCTAAGCGATTCCGCTAAAAGTAAAGCTGATTCTGCAAAATTGGCTGGCAACGAACATTCACTGGCTACTGTTATCCATTTCATCGGGCCACAGCAAGACAAAAGTGGGAAGTCACAATATTTTGCAGCAATTGCTAACGTAGAGGAAAGAGATACGGCCAAAGCGAACCAATATCTTAACATGGACGTTGTGAAAAATAATTTTCCTACCAATCTTAAGTTTTTATATGGTCCCGAACAGAAGGATGAAAAAAGTGCAAGAAGGTATTTTGAATTATACGCGGTAAAAACATTACCCGGTACCGATAAAGCAAGGCTCGAAGGCGATGGCGTGGAAGATGCGAGCGCCGACTATGACGAACATGGCCGTCCGGCAATCAAAATGCAAATGACGCCAACCGGCAGCCGGGTTTGGGCTAAGATGACTACTGATAATGTGAACAGGCCAATTGCTATCTCTCTTGATGATATGGTTTATAGCGCGCCAAATGTAAATGGACCTATTGAAGGTGGCAACTCCGAGATCAGCGGAAATTTTACGGTACAGGAAGCGCAGGATCTTGCCAGCGTTTTAAAAATTGGTAAAATAGATGCACCGGCGAAGATAGTACAAGAGCAAATTGTTGGCCCTACTTTAGGCGCTGATGCTGTACATGGTGGAGCAATTGCATTTATTCTTTCGTTTATTGTAATTTTTATACTGATGTTGTTTTATTACAACACTGCAGGTTGGATTGCGAATATTGCACTTGTATTAAACCTGCTCTTTACTATTGGGATTTTAAGTGCGCTGGGAGCTTCGCTTACTGCTGCAGGTATTGCAGGCCTGGTACTTACCATAGGCATGGCAGTGGATACGAACGTAATTATTTTTGAAAGAATTAAGGAAGAACTCACGCGCGGTAAAAATTATCAACAGGCAGTTAATGATGGTTACAGGCGCTCATTAGCTCCGGTAATTGATGCTCACGTTACGGTATTTTTAACGGCGGCTATATTGTTTTATTTTGGCCTTGGCCCTGTGCTTGGCTTTGCTACAACTCAAATGCTCGGTATTTCGCTTTCATTATTTTGCGGAATATTATTGTCAAGATTAGTAACTGATATTTGGACCAACAAACAAAGGCATTTCAAATATTTTACAGGTTTTTCCAAAAAAATATTTAAGCACGCTAACTTTAAATTTATTGAATACAGGAAATACGCTTATGGTATTTCTGTAGTCGTATTATTGTTGGGGATCGGATCTTTTTTTAATGGTTTTAAATATGGAGTTGAATTTAAAGGTGGAAGAAGCTATACAGTTGAGTTTAATAAAGCCGTTAAAAATGAAGATGTTCGTAACAGCCTTCGCGATGCAATGGGCGGAGAATATCCTGAAATTAAAACAGTTGGCGATAACAAACATTTGAACATTACCACATCTTATTTGGAAGGTGTTCAAAATGCAGATAGCACTGTTCAGTCCCGCTTATTCCAGGGATTAAAATCTGAATTGCCGTCTGGCCTTACCTTAGAGAATTTTGTAAAAAAGAATATCCAAAGCTCACAAGTTGTGCAGCCCGTAATTTCCCAAGAACTTAGAAATGGTGCAATAAAAGCAACGTTGTTTGCGATCATAGCCATCATCCTGTATATTTTCCTTCGTTTCCGCGATTGGAGATATTCTTTAGGAACTATTGTCGCTTTGTTACATGACGTTTTTGTAGCTCTGGCAGTATTTTCTTTCTTTAAAAATATCGTTCCATTCCCATTGGAAATTGACCAGCACTTTATTGCGGCGATACTAACGGTCATCGGATTTTCGATGAATGACACGGTTATCGTTTTTGATAGAATCAGGGAATATAGCCGAAACATGAAAGGCGCCGATAAGCCGACCATTATTAACAGGGCGGTGAATGATACATTAAGCCGCACCATTATGACATCAGTGACTGTGTTTGTAACACTACTGATCTTATTTATTTTCGGCGGCGAAGTAACTAGAGGATTTTCGTTTGCAATGCTGATAGGCGTTATAACCGGTACGTATTCTTCTATATTTGTTGCAGCCCCAATTTTAGTTGATTTTGCAAAGGATAAACCTTTAGGTGAAGCAGATCACGCAACTGAAAAATTAAAAAAAGTTACCGACGCTAAATTGGCCAAGGCGAAATAAATTATTGATAATGAAAAAAATTTCATGCCTGTCAGTGTTAATACTGGCAGGCATTTTTGTGTTGATGGACTCGCTGCATGAAAGGGAACAAAATCCGGAAAGAATAATTACGAAGTGCCTTTTCTTCAAGCAAATTTTACCAACAAAAAATGAAACATAAATGATTGATTTCCGGCGAAATAAAAATGAAATTTCTCGTTCATTTTAAATTGAGATCCTGGTCTCTTTTTTCATAAATATCTGCAATACAAATCCAATCATAATCACAAGCAGCGCTCCAATAACATTCAACCATAAAAAGGAAATAATATTGGCGTTGTAAATAATAATTACAAAAGCTTCTGCAATGACAGAAGCATAAAATGTCGCATTAGCTTGTATTTTTCGGAACCAAAAAGCAATTAAAAAAATACCAAGAATCACTCCGTAAAATAGTGAGCCAAGAATATTCACTGTTTCAATAAGACTGTTGCCAAGGTTGCTGGCAAACTCTGCAACCAAAATACTGAAGATGCCCCAGCCAAAAGTGTACCATTTGGAAATACTGTAATCTTCCTTTTGCGTAAGATTTTTCCTGAAAAATTTTTTATGAATATCAACTACAGTGCAGGATGCCAGTGCGTTTAAGGCCGCAGCGATACTGCCCCAGGCTGATAAAAAAATAACGGCAATTAATAGTCCAATGAGGCCGCGCGGTAAATAATCAATTACAAACCGCAGGAAAATATAGTTGGTATCATTTACGTCTTCTGCCGGCAGAGCGTTTGACAAAACTGTTTTGTATTCGGTTTTTATTTTTGCTTTTGCGGGTGCATCATCTGGTGCTACTTTGGCGTAATCTCGTTCAAGGGCAACAAGTGCGCTTTTATAATTTGTTTGCTTTGCTTTTTCAACTTGTGTAGCATTAAAATAAATAGGTGCTTTGTGAAACTGATAAAAAGAAAAAACCAACACACCCAACAAAAGAATCAGGAATTGCATCGGCACTTTCACAAGGCCATTCATCAGCAATCCCATTTTACTTTGGCGGTTATTCTTCGCCGTTAGGTACCTTCCCACCTGGCTTTGATCAGTTCCGAAATACGAAAGCGCCAGGAAAAAACCACCAATAACGCCGCTCCAAATATTATATTTATCCTTCCAATCAAAGCCATGCTCATTTCGCCCGGAAGTGATAATATTCATTTTCCCGTTATTGCCGCCAATGTGAAGCGCTTTAATAAATCCAATATTTTCCGGCATAAAATGAACGACTAGATAGCCTGCAAGAAACATTCCTGTAAAAACTATTATCAATTGTAATTTTTGCGTGTGCGCTACAGCTCTTGCTCCGCCACTCACAGTATAGATGATCAGCATGCCGCCCATAATAGCATTCGTAAAATATATATTCCACCCAAGCAAGGAACTTAATATTATAGAAGGAGCATAAATACTGATGCCTGTTGAGAGTCCTCTTGATACCTGGAAAAGCAGGGAGGTGAGCGTTCTCGTCTTTAGATCAAAGCGATTTTCTAAAAATTCGTACGCGGTATAAACTTTTAGCTTGTTAAAAACCGGGACAAAAACCACACATATAACGATCATGGCTAGTGGTAGTCCAAAATAATATTGAACGAAGCGCATGCCATCAGTATAAGCCTGGCCAGGGGCGCTTAAAAATGTAATAGCGCTGGCCTGGGTTCCCATAATACTAAACAGTACAAGATACCACGGCATATCGCGATTACTTAAAAAATATCCGTCCAGGTCTTTTGATGTGCGGCTCTTATAAACCCCATAAATAATAATGGAAGCAAGCGTTACAATCAGAACGATCCAATCAATAATACTCATAAGCCTGGCCCAATTAGGGCATTTAAGAATGATAATGGTTCATGATATTACATCATTAACCGCGGTTGAAATAAACTGAAAGAAAGTAATATATTATTATTTGAAATAAAAGAAATACAAGCACGATAAAGTACCATTTGCTCCAGTATTTTTTTTCCTGCTCTATCATCAACTTTCGTTTTTATAAATCAAATTCTTTATTTATTCTTTGGCAAAGCAATTAAATTAGCCATCAGCCTGTAAGCTCCCGGTACCCCCGCAGGCAATTCCCGAAAAAACACAAGGCTTGCATAAACGAAATTTCCCTTACCGTATTTTGCTATCGCAAGGCTCCCGTTGGCTGGCTCTTCGCCGGTATCATGCATACTCAAAGGAGTTTCATATTTTGGATCTAATGTGACGGCCTGGTAAGTGCTTCGTTCCTGGATCCAGCCATCAAAATCATGCTGCGTTATTTTATTCGGATAGTTTAAGGCGGGGCTATCCGGTAATAAAAAATCTACTTTGGCATCTTCTTCTGTTACACGTGATCCCGAGCTGATTTTAAAAGGGTAGGGGCCAACCGTTATATTCTTTTCACCCACCTGGTTGCTCTTCAAATACTGAACAATCATATTGCCACCATTTTTAACGTAGCGCATCAATACATCGTTTTTATCACTCAGGTATTCAAATAAATTATACGCTCTTATGCCGGTAATTATTGCGTCATATTGCCTAAGCTTTTCATCCGTAATATCTGCTACAGTCAGCGTAGTTACTTCGTATCCCATTGCCTGCAAGGCTTCTGGTACTTTATCGCCGGCACCAACGAAATAACCAATTTTTTTACCGACGATCTTAATATCTAATTCTACAAGGTTTGCCGTCGCCCGTGGAAAATAAGTAATCGTTGGAATGTGATTGTAAGAAATGACTTTTGTATAATGATCATATACCTCATTTCCTTTTTTTACTGATGCGAATATTTCTTCTGAAAGATTTACATCTTTTGCTTTGGGAACAAAAGTATTTTTAAATATTAGCGGGTCAGAACTGGAATCATTTTTCATTATCCAATTATTTGAAAATCTTTGTTCAAGATGAATATCCATTGAACTTAAAGGAGAATGGATGGTCCATCCCTCGCCTGAAGAATTAAATTTTACCAGGTTGGAAGTTGTTACCGGTTTATTATTTATAGATAAGTAATTGTCTTTCGCATAACGTAATTCAATCTTTGGTAACACAGGAATAGGCTGATAAGTGTCCCCTTTTACGGGATCAATATATCTATATTGAACAGGCCTTTTAATCATAAAATCTTCACCATCGATGTTAACAACGAATGTAACTTCAAAAGATGGATCATTCCAGGCCTTGCCAATTAATGTTTGATCACGAACATCAAAGTTTCCTCCCGTTAAAGGGTAAACGAGCCAATAAGGTTGAGAAATCTTTTCATCGTCTGCAACAGGTATTGTTTTATTAAGATTGAAGTTTTGATTGGTTACTAACGGTGTCGTAAACGCAGAATCAAAATTGCCAATACTTACCTTTTTCAATGACGCATCTACATTCTCTCTTTTGATTAAATTAAAATTAATACCTAAACTCCCACCTTGTACCACCTGCGATTGCGATGAAGTTGCTTCTACAAACAGCGCGCTACATTCAACAATAATTTGTTGTACTTCATCCAGTTTTTTATCTCGCCAGTTTCCTTCAGGTAAGGTTTTAATTGTTTTGAATAATTGCACTAATGCCGGAACGGATAAATAGGGTTCGGCAATGTCATAATTTTTGGTAATAGTATTAACCATTTCCTCAACGGGGCCGCCACCGGGAATTCTTTTCCAATCAGTAATAACACCATCCATTAAATTATTATTCTTCGGTGCATCTCCGCCAGTTGTCAAAAAATATTCGAATGATTCACCTCTGCGTCTTGGCCTCCCTTCACCCTGGCTTTTATGCATCGTTCTTGCCTCGCCGCCAAGTTCGCCATAGCTTTTCCCAATCAACGGATTATAGCCACCTATGTCAATTTTTAGTTGATCCTCACTTGTTGTATTATTGCCGCCGAAATTATAAGTGTTCCACAAAATTCTTTTTGCCTGCCACGGTTTCACGCCATATTTAAATTGCTCAGGAAACATTTTTGGGTCTGCAGCGGCAGCAAAACCTTCCTGCGCTAAAATGGAAGATGCAGCATGATGGCCATGCCCGGCACGTTTATCAGGAGGAAATCTTTTAATAATAACATCAGGTTGAAATTTGCGAATTACCCAAACAACATCGCTTAAAATTTTCTCTTTGTCCCAAATACGTAGGGCTTCCGCTGCGCTTTTACTAAATCCAAATTCATACGCCCGCGAAAAATATTGTTCAGCTCCATCAACTTTTCTTGCAGCAAGTAATTCTTCTGTACGAATGAGGCCAAGTTCTATTCCTTGTTCGTCACCTATTAAATTTTGTCCGCCATCCCCTCTTGTTAAACTTAAATATGCAGTTCGATATAGTTCCTCTTTTGCAAAAAAAGGAAGTAGTGGATTGTTTTCATCATCGGGGTGAGCAGCCACATACAACACAGAAGCAAGTACGTTAAGCTTTTTTATTTGTTGAAAAATTTCAGAAGAAGTATAGGTTTCAGGAGATTGGCCATAGGAAAAAAATGAAAATAGAAAACCTGTTATTATTAAAAAAACTTTCTGCATATTTCTTATAATTATTACACGAATGTATGATATTGTTGTTTTGATGAATTGCCGTTAATAAAGTTTTGAAAAAGCAACGTTGATAAACATCATTATTTTTTGCAATGAGCTATCATTTTTCGAAATTTCTTTTTTACCATGTAAGGCAAAAAAAACCGGAAAGTTTTTGCTTTCCGGTTGTAAAATGATTTCAAAAAAATTACTTCTTTGTGTTTAATGCAAATTTTAAACGGGCAAAATAATAAGCACCGTTATATCCCATTTGCTCAACCCGGCGGCTATATACAAAACGGCCACTACTCATATTTCCGCTGTGGTTCTGCCTATCCTGGTACACATCAAATAAATTATTTGCTCCAACCGTTACACCCACCTCCTTTGTTATTTGGTAAGACAGTGAAAGATCAGTAACCGTTTTTGCAGAAAAAGT
The DNA here is from genome assembly GCA_039935555.1 of Ginsengibacter sp. Classification (GTDB taxonomy): domain Bacteria; phylum Bacteroidota; class Bacteroidia; order Chitinophagales; family Chitinophagaceae; genus Ginsengibacter. The sequence goes on from JBDTKB010000260.1 coordinate 18,810, forward strand.
TTGATCTAAAGTTTCCTTTTGCCCGGTAAATGCATTTACAGGAAATGCAGCCGGATTTGCAGGGTTTATACTTGGATCAAGATAAGTTACTTTACCAAAGTGTGCGAACCGTAATAAAACTCCAAACTTGCTATACTTATAATTAAATGTAAGGGTGATTTTATTTTTTGGATTGGCCACTTCCACCCGGCTTTGATCTTCGCGGTTAAAATAATTGCCCAATTGACCGCTGTTAACTAATATTTCAGAAGCGTGAATGATTGGTTTGCCATCAGCTCCTTTTTTAACTTCATTATCAATAAACGTCATCGCAAGCGTTGTGCGTAAAGAATGCTTGCCGGCAAATTTTGCGTTATAAGAAAGTACGGTTTCTAATCCTTTTGCGCGCGTATCAATTGCATTGGTAAAGAAATTTGCAGTACTTGCTCCAACAGCGCTAAGCTGCGCGTTTAGTGCAGAATCTGAACCGCCCGTAAAGTTATTCGTTAAGATAATCCTGTTTTTAATATCGATCTGGTAAGCGTCTACTGTTATTTCAAAATTTCTAAAGGGCTTGGCAGTTATACCTAAAGAATAGCTATGACTGGTTTCCTCTTTCAATTTTGGTATACCCAGAATTTGGGCTGGTTTACTATCATTGGTAAAAGTGCCTGCTTGTATTGGTACCAGGTTTCCGCCTTGCGATACAAACAATGTATTGGTTTTTGCAAAGAAACGTTGCTGCATTGAAGGAGCCCTAAACCCGGAATTGATTGAACCTCTTATTGCGAAGGCATCAGTAATTTTATAGCGGGCTGCGAGTTTATAATTTAAGGTTGAACCAAAATCACTATAATGCTCAAAACGCAACGCGCCTTCTACTAGTAAATGCTTTGTAAAATCTTGCTCGAGGTCGATATAAGCAGCTTTTGAATTTCTTTTTTTAGTGTCACCCAGTGTGTTTATAAAACCAGGAAACACTTGCGCACCTGCTGCGGAACCGGACGACACATCATAATTCTTATAAGATGCTTCTTCGCCACTTCTTATACCAAAGGCATCAACGCGATATTCAAGTCCACCTGCAAGGTTAAGCCCCTCCAAAACATCCAATTTTTTTGAGATGTCAGCATTTACGGTATTTTGCCAAAATTTTAAACCACCCGCATCAAAACTGGTTTGCTGATTTCCCGCAACGGCAAATTGAGAGTAGTTGGCAGAGTTGCGTACACCGAAATCAAATTTATTTATGCCGTAGGTATTGCTGATATCAAAGTTCCAGTTATTGAATTTGGTGCGAAACCCAACTGCTGTTGAAAAGTCAACAATGTCGGTTGTAATTTGAGGCAAGAAACCGTTTGGATAAATAGCAAACACATTAGAAGAATAAATTTTCGCATTGCCAGGAACGCTGCTGGGGTAGCGGAATACACCGGTTGCATTTCCATTTTTTTGGCCGTAACCGCCGAATGCATACACCTCACCATTTTTGCCAACAGGTAATCCAAAATTATAAAACACGTTGCCGCCTTTCATTCTTGAATTACCAACACGCATATCAAAATTATTCCTGTTTAATCCTTTGGCATTTAAAATAGAATCATCCCTGTTCACACCATTTACATTTGGATAAACGGCGCCGGTGTAAGTGCCGGTTCTATTAGTTCCTTCCCTGCTTATATATTCGCCGGTTAAGTTTAAATAACCTTTTCCAATATTGAAACCATACCCAAGAGATGCCTGGAAAGTTCCGCCATCGGTAACTTTTACTGATGGGTCATCCGTTTTATTATTGATTTTAAATAATGCGTAATTTTTATCATACTTGCTCATGTATTCGCCATAGCTCACACTTGCTTCCAGTATTCCGGTGCTTTTTTTAAGTACGATATTTATAACACCTGCAATGGCATCAGAACCATATTGTGCTGCCGCACCGTCACGTAAAATTTCAATCCGCTCAATTGCAGAAGCTGGTATAGCGCTAAGATCAGTGCTCACTTGTCCGCGATTAATAGTGCCATTTACATTTACTAATGCAGATTGATGACGTCGTTTTCCATTGATCAAAACCAGCACCTGGTCGGTTCCAAGTCCCCTTAGCTGTGCAGGATCAATGTGGTCCGTTCCATCAGATACAGTTTGTCGGGAAGACTGAAATGACGGTGCTATAAGGTTTAGGATTTGGTTTAGATCAACTTGCCCAATTTCGTTG
>JBDTKB010000261.1:0-11819 GCA_039935555.1 Ginsengibacter sp.
ATCTGGCATTGTTTTTTTGATCGCGGCATTAAGGATCAGCTTTAAAAACTGTAATTACAGCATTTTGGTTTCTTGTCGTCGGCTATTCTTTGTGATTTGATAAATGTGGTTTTAGTTTTAAGGAATATTTCCTGGACAGATTTGCCTTCCACGAGGTTACTTCCAGATTTCAGATATCATTAATAATACCGCTGCTAATAAAGACACAACTGCAATCATCAGAAACAAAAGTTTTATAAATTTTGTATTTCGCATCTAGACTAGATTGTATCATATTATCAAAAATATTTTAGAAAAATACTTATACAAGTGCATTGATGATTTATTACCATCGGCGGAATTCTGTAATTCCATTTCCAAGCGCATATTACCTTGTTACATCGCTGCTTAAGATTGCGGCGGTACACTGGTATTATCTTTCCCTTTGTCTGCTATCGCTTTGTCCATATCACTTTTTATTGAGCGTAACGATTCTTTGAGATTGTTATCTGACGAGCGAAATTTGTAAGCGCCATAAGTGATAATGATGGCTCCTGCAATAGCAGCCCATATTCCGAAACTAAGACCTACACTTCCAAACGCTGCAGTCTCTTCGCTACTTACGCCGCCCATAGCCGATTCCCAACGGATGATGAGATAGCCAATAATGCAAATGTTTACAACGCCGGCACCCAATACCGGCAGCCACATTTTTGAAGGAATGTTAGCATTCTGGTCGCCCATTAATGCAAGAAGGCCAGCCGCTATAAAAAGAATAAATGCAAGTACGCCAATACCGTTCATGCCGTTTACAGATCCTACTCCATAGCTAAACCATGGAAGGAAACTGGCGATTAACCCCACTGCGGCGCCGACGATAATAAATTTGCGCTGTTTGTTTAATTGTTGAAAGTTCATAACTATTGTTTTAATTTTTGATGAAATAATTTTTATTGAATGTCATACAAAGCCGTGTTTTTATCTTTCTGGTAATTTGCCGGAAGATTGAAAGTTGAATCAGGAATATTTTTTTTAATAATGCTGCTGAGTTGTATAAGCTGAGATGAACCATGTGATGTAGTTATTGATTTAATCAAAACACCTGAGCAGCCCGCATCCATTATTTTTTTAACAACACCCGGTGAATGATTTTCAAAAATTACCGGTGATAAAAATTGAGCGCCGGGTACTTCATTGCTGTACCATTCATTATCCTGCTCATCCACTATTTGGCCCAATGCTTTTACAGTGTACGTAACTCTTACATGAACACAGTTATAGCTAAATACTTTTTCAGTAGCTATCTTTTGCACTTCCACATCAGATTCATTTTTTCCAGCCTCACTTCTTTGTTGTTTATTATACTTCTTATACTGATCATTTAGATTAATACTATAATTTTCGTTTACGCTTGCCAGTGAGGTCGCATACACTTTCATATTTAATGTAAATGATTCTGCATAAGCTTCGGAATACACATTCCATTTGTTTGCTTTGTTAGTGCTGATGTAAATATTTTTCCAAAGGCCATCTTTTTTACCATTGGCATTGCTGCCCCCTGTATATTGAAGCATGATAGTATTACCATTTCCTGAAACAGGTATATTATAATCAACCGGGTGCTCTGGGGCGTAAGTGGCCGTATAAGTTTTGGAAGGCCCGGCTGTGCCATTTTTTTGTGCCTCCATCATTCCTTTGGTAACGGACTTCAATGGATTGTTATCACTCATTTGCCCGAGCTGAAAACTCAATAATGATTTCCCTATTGCATCGCCGGGGTTTCTGTTTTTGCCTCCCATCATCGACTGCACTTTCTTCATCATGCTATCCATATTATTTCCGCCTCCAAGTTTCTTCAAAATGTTTGAATCATTTTTTCCAAACATCGACATGCCTTTCGCAAGCATGCTGTCGGCGTTTATGTTTTGAACAGATGCAGCCGTATCATCGGTTTTCGTTATGGTGTTGGCAGTGTTGTTAGTATCGTTTCGCGATAAGCTTGCAGCAGAATTACCTAATGATATGTCTGCAACTTTGCTGGCGTGGCTTTTATTTATCGATGTATTACATGATGCCGTTAACAAGATAAATACCGATAGAAAAATGGAAATTTTTTTTAAGAAGCGCATATTTCTTAATTTAAAAATTGGACAGAAAAAGGTAACCATGTCTATTTTTTTTACGTTACAAATTGCAAGTCGTTAATTACCTGTTAGGGCTTTTTTTGTTTTTATATATTATTACACCGGCCGCTATTATAATTCCAATGCCTATCAAAAGCCATATCCACCAGCGGGATGTAGGTTTTGGTGCCTGTAGCAGAAATTGGTTACCTGGAAATATTTTCAAACTATCCTCACCATCCGGGCTCCAGAAAAGTTGTAGCCCAAGCTGGTACCTCGGTCCCTGGAAATACCGGAGCTTAATGGAATGCAGACTATCTGATAGGTAAATATTGCCTCTTACCGGCCACTCAGAATGAAGGCCATCATTATTGATAAATAGAGAATCATCTATGAACAACTGTGAACCATCGTCGCTCACCAATTTGAATAAATAACTGCCGGGCTTGATCGGCTTAAAGAATCCTGTATATTCAATGCCAAACCATTCAAACCTGTCCCGCAGGCCGGGAAAACCTGCCGACCAGTTTTGTATAGGGATATCAACTTGTTTTAAATAGATAGCATTGGGCAGCGGTTGCATGGTATCAAAGTCGGGAAGCTTTGTTGTGGTAACGGGCAGCAGAAATACTTTCCCCTTCAGGCCGTTGCTTATAGGAATGCTATCGCCAAAAGCTTTACCACTAACGTTGTCATCATCATCGAGTACTCCTTTTTTATTGCAGGAAGAAAGTATCCACATCGATAAAATCACAAGTAAATAAAGCTCTTGCTTCATAAATAGTTGTTGAGGTTATTTTTTCAAGTCAAACTTGCCATCTGTTATTTGAATAAACTCAGGGTTACTGTCTGAAGCACCTTTATAATTTGTATTTTGAAATTTACCTGAAAAAGTTCCGGTTAAATGGTTGCCATCAAAAGAAGTTACAGATGCTGTTACGTTTTTGTACGCTACATAATCAACCCCTTTGCCGTTAAAGTAGCTGAACATATTTAATACTCCATCCATGCCTGCAAAAACTGATGTGCCTTTATTTTTTATTTCAAACTGAAAGCCTTCGTTGGTAGCGCTACCGTCTAACAATTCTAATCCATCTTTTGGGCCTTTACTGTCGGGATCCATAACTATTTCAAAAAATCCGTTATGCACCTGGAATGTTTTTGGTTTGCCATCCATTGTACATGTTATAGTTCCTTTATCTGCTGCTGGGTTTGCTGATGCGGATGCTGCATCACTCTTTGCAGAGACAGAATTATTGCCGGATCCGGATGAATTGTTACAGGACAACATTATCAGCCATGGAAGGATAAAAATTAGTTTTTTCATTTTTATAATTTTATTATTTTATTGAGTGATAAACGGCCTATTCCACATGATATAATTGTTCATAGAATTTCTTCAATGCGCATCCGGTTTAATAGGGATATCAAATTTTCCATCCGTTATCGTGTACTCATCTTTTCCCTGGCTCTGCCCAGGTGCGATTTTTACCTTTCCTGAAAATGTACCTGAAACACGGGTAGAGGATACATTGGTGACCGTAACAGTAAAGGATTCATTCCCGTACACAACATATTTACCCTCTTCATCAGTTGCTAAAAATAATTCCACGAACCCGCCATCTCCACCAGCAGTAAGTGCTACAGTGCCCGTTTTATCAGGTATTTCAAACCGCAATGAATGAGCAACTGTTTCTGTGTTGGCTTTATAAGCATCATTAAGAAAAAAAGATAGCTTATCGGGATTGCCATTAGATTTTGTTACAGCAGCCACATTACTCATCGCCATTGCATCTGCCTCGCCGCCTGAGATTTTTGTACCATCCAGGTTGTAAGAAAAAACAGCATCGGCTGTTGAAGAAGAAGTATTCGCTGCGGATGCATTCGATACAGAAACAGCAGCACTGTCTTTGCCAGCATTTGCAGTATTATTATTTGCATTGCACGCCGAGAATAACAATGACGCAGAGAGGAAGGTGGTAAACAATATTTTTGATTGTTTCATGAAATTTATATTTTAGTTTATTGATGGAAAAGGAAATAATTAACCCGATTATAATAAGCAAAACGTATTTCATAAAAATGTGGTTAACGTTATCAGTTTAATTTTTTATTCTTTTTAATCCCGCGCCATTTATTGCCTCTCTCCTACCTGAGCATGAGTCTTCAATTGCAGTGTTAGACGCTGAATCTTTACCAAAAAAAGTTATTTTATATGTGGCCCAGTAAGTATCTCCACAACCTTCTTTATCATTAATAGACATGGTGTCGCCGCTAAATTTATAAATACCATTGTGAGTAGTTTTGCCGGTTTCACCATAACTTTTGAATGTGCCGTCTGATTTAAAATCTACATGCTCTGTTGTTCCATCAGAATACGTTATTCTCCAATTTCCCACAACATTATGTTTGGGTGGTATAAAGGCAAATGCTGCTATCACCAATGCTAATACGGAGATTTTCATTAACGGTTTCATAAAAAATATTTTTAGTGTTTTAATAATTTATCTTCATAAAAATACCTTTACAAAGGGGCCGTTAATTATATTAACTGATAAATGTCCTTTTAAAATCGTCATACAATCAAAAGCTATTTTTATTCAGATTTTATAAACCATTAACAAGCGCACAACTATTTCATATCTACATTTTCTTATCATAATTCTAATCTTATTCTTCACTTTTTAGCTTAAAAGAAAAATTGATGTCTTGCTCATTGCTTGAACTGGCATCACCTAATTTGGTTTTCCCGTTTCCGTTAATGCTTAAATTATTATCGAAGCCAGTTTTCACATGAAGATCATCGTTCTTTTCAATTAATTTACCTAGCCTAAGTTTAAAGGAGTTAATCGGAAAGTTTACAACTCTAACTAGCGGAATGCCCGCCATAAGCCTTAGCGTTTTTGTGAGGCTGCGGCCTGCATCATGTTGCCAAACATTAAATTGCTTTTTGATTCGCTGTAGCCGTTTGGTATTTTAAACATAGATGCCGGAAATGATTGTTTCTCAGCTTTAGCCAACTGCATCGTCATTGAATAATGTTTATCACCACTTTGCATTTTCACAAAAAAACCACCGCAGCCTGCATCAGTCAAGGCTTTCATCATTGCCGGTGTAATATTTTGTTGGAGCGTTGCTTTTTTAACCATGTCATAGCCCGGCACGTCTACGCTTGTCCAAATATCCTCAGTGGTAGTAGATTTAAACATGCCAGAGCCAACTGTTGAAACTAATTTTGCATGAGTGCAGTTGTATCCATTCACGCTTTCGTTGCCCAGTTTGGTAGCCTGATACTTTTGATTCACACTGTTTATAAACGCAGTATCTATTACATTCAGCGAATATTGTTTGGTTTCATCGTCGACTATGATGCTGTAGTGAGGCTGCTGCATTCTTCCGATAACTACTAATGAGCTGCCATTTTTTGCCCCCATCATAGCAGCTAAATTCATTTCTGAACGGCCTTCACCATTATTGGTTAAATACATTTTTGAAGTACTTTTTACAGTGCCATACTCTTTAGTAGTGCTTTCAATTGCATATTCATAATATATGCCGCTTCCACCTTTTGCAGTTTCATAAGTTTTAATAGCAGCGACAGAATCGGCAACAGACACACCGCCCCGACCTGTAAGATTACCCATGCTTTTACTGAATAGGTCGCTCATTGAAGTGTCATTCGGATTATCCCGTGCGGCTTTTGCAAAAGCGCCGAGAACACCGCCCATAGCTGCAGTATCTGTATTGGAGGAATTATTGGTCGTATTTTTTTGACCACCACTGGTGACTCCATCAATGGCTGCATTGGTAGTATTATCCGCTTTACTGTTTGCCCTGTTTTGTGTAGTTTGCTTTACATTAGCAAGTATCTTTTTTAAAAATTGCGCATGAAGCGAATTGGCAGATATTAAAAAAAGAAATAAAATAATAAAGCTGTGTACTGTAAGTGTCTTTAATTTCATGATCAAAAGTTTTATGATAATAAGTGTTTTCAAAATTGACATATCTTTTATCGTGCTAACTTAAATAACCGACAAACGACCTTTTAAAATCGTCAGAAATCAAAAGCTATTTTTATGTAGTTTTATCCAAGTAACCATTCATTTCTTTTAACGCATTTTATTGATGCAAAATCCGGAACTCCAACTCAGGTATGTAATAATAGACGACGACGAAATAGATCGTGCTGTGGTAGAAACGGAAGCAGGTAAATTTTCGTTTTTGCAAAAAATTGCCTCATGCAGCAATCCACTTGACGCTATAGAAATCATCAACCAGGTTAATCCCAACATCATCTTTTTAGATATTGAAATGCCTGGCCTTACGGGAATCGAGTTCCTTCAAAAAAAAATCATTACGACAGCATTACCTGTGCTTATCACTTCTCATCCTGAATTTGCTTTGGAAGGTTACGAGTTGGAAGCATTTGATTATTTGCTGAAACCTGTTTCTTCTGAGCGCTTTGCCCGGTGCGCTTTTCGCCTGCGTGATTTTTACGAGATGCGCATAAAAGCCTGCGCTTTCGATACTGAAGAAGACAGCAATTTTATAATTATTAAACAGGGGTATGATAAATACAAAATAGCGGTGCATGATATTTTATATGTAGAGGCCATGCGGGATTATACACGTGTAGTTACCGCTAAAAAACAATATTTGGTATTATCAACATTGAATGGTTTTGCAGAAAAATTGCCGGAGACATTTGTGCGTATCCATCGCAGCTACATTGTAAACCGCAACAAAGTAGATGCTGTTCAAAAGAATAAAATAAACATCCAATCACAGGAACTGCCGGTAGGAAAATTATATAAGCACGCATTAAGTTTTTCAGAATAGAATTATTTACCCTGAATGTTTAAATTGCTTTATAATTCGACAATAAAAAATGAGGAAATTTTTTTTAATACTCTTCGTTGCACTAAACCTAATTTCAATTGCAGTTAAATCGCAGGCGCCTGATTTATCAAAAATTAAAGACGATAACGAAAAAATAAAAACATGGCTCAACTATTGCGCCGAATTGCGATTAAATAAAAACGGCGCAAAAGATAATTACACTGTATTGCAGCAGGCCGGATTGAAAGGATTGCAATTAGTAAAGCAAGCTAATGATTCAGATAAAGCAAGTTTTTATTTATATACGGCTCTTGGATATTATTACCAGTTAAAGGCAGACAGTGCGCAATATTATTTTTATAAAAGTTTATATAGCGCTCAAAAAGCCAATGCAACCAAACTAATTGCCGGCGCGTGCCAAGCGTTGATGAGTATCAATTTTCAAATGCAGCAACCGGACAAAGTTGACTCATGTAAAAATATTCTTCAAACCATTGCCGACACTTCAAAAAACAAAGCCATTCTACAGGATATTTATTCAGCTTTTGGAAGTTATTACCAACAAAAATCTTTTTACAGCACAGCACAGGATTATTACATTAAAAGTATTGAGCTGCGTGAAACAGATGTTGACACAACAACAAATTCCAAAGCAAAATTTGATTACGCCATTCAATGCGACCAGCTTTCCAAGTTATATCTCAATACGCAAATGGCAGATAAAAGCCTGGCTGCTTTAAGAAATGGTGAGCGTTTTGCATCTATATCACCCGTTGTAAGCAATCGTTTGCTGAGTTCATTTGTTGAAGCATTTACAACTTCTGGAAATATTGATTCAGCATTGTATTACAATAATCAACTTGCAATTAATACAAAAGGGCAATCCATATTCCCATCCGAATTAGTTTCCTCCAACCTCAACATTGGTCTATATTATATTGATCACAAACAATATGATAAAGCATTATTTTATGTAAATAAGGGTGATTCACTTGCTGCAGTTATTCAATCTCCCTTTTTAATTTTTCAGTTACAAATGATTAAAGGAAGATACCTCCAGGAAACCGGTAAATTTCAACAGGCTATTGCATTGCTTACACAGGCGCTTCCTGTGGCAGCACAACTAAGTAAAGAATTATATTCCAACATACTTAAGTACATGGCCCTTTCTTACAAAGGGTTGGATAATGAAAAGTCAGCTTTGCAATATTATGAGCAATATGTTGGCTTGCAGGACACACTTAACAAAGAAAAAATCTCCAGGACATTTGCCGATCTTGAAACACATTATCAGACAGCCGAAAAAGAAAACCACATTATATCACTTGATCAAAAAAATAAACTGAACATACTTGAGCTGAACCAGGCTAACAATACAAGGGTTCTATTGATACTCGGATTAATAAGTCTCGGAATTTTTTCCCTGCTGTTATACTTTATTTATCGCAATAAAGAAAAATTGAATAAGATACTTAACCAGCGCAATCAGCAACTCGATGAACTGAATAGCGAGCTCTCTATTGCTAATGATACAAAGGCAAAACTCTTTGGTGTTATCAGTCATGACCTGCGGGCGCCAATAAGTAGCATTGTTCAGTTATTGCATCTGCAACACGAAAATCCCCAACGACTTAACAATGAATTAAGGCACCAATATGAAAACAGGTTGAACAAGGCTTCAGAAAATGTTTTGGAAACCATGGAAGATCTTTTGGTATGGAGCAAAAGCCAGATGAAGAATTTTACCCCACAATATCAGCAGGTTAAAATAGCGCCTTTATTGTCCCGTGAGATAGCGCTTTTTGAAGAACAGATTAAAGAAAAAAATCTGCGATTAAACAATTCCGTTAGCCAGGGTATTTCTCAATATACGGATGAAAATTTTATTACTGTTATACTTAGAAATCTTATTCACAACGCAATAAAACAGTCCGATGATAATTCAACCATCAGCGTTGCTGCAAATGACAAAACAATTGCAATTACGAATCCATCTGGTGACAAAACCGCTGACGACCTAAATGCTATGTTGCAACAAACACACATAAACAGTAAGTATTCAGGTTTAGGCCTCCAAATTATTAAAGATCTCGCGGCAAGGCTGGGAATTAAAATTTATTTTCAACAGGACGATGTTAAAAGCCTAACGGCCATTGTCAATTTTAAATAAGAATAGAAGGAAAAATTAAGAGTTATCTCCTTACATTCAAACGCATCTTTTAAAGACAAATATTTTGAATGTTAGAACCAACATGAACTGGTTTCTATTTATGGATAGGAATAATGCCCAATAATAAAAGCGGTTGGTCAATAAAAGAGGATTTATTACTTAATTTAATTGATCACCCAAAAAATTCCGAAAGAAAAGTTATAAACCCAAAAATTTGTTGGTTAAATTGTTGGTTAAATAAAACAACCACTTAAGACTAAAACATCATAAGTGGCTGATTATCAGTGTGGGAGCACACGGGTTCGAACCGCGGACCCTCTGCTTGTAAGGCAGATGCTCTAAACCAACTGAGCTATGCTCCCTTTATTTTTGGGATTGCAAATATAAGCGAGGAATCGTATTCAAAAAAATTTAATCGCTTTCAATTAATTTGACTTTAGAAAATCTGTGATCGTATAATAATTATTCGTTTAAAATTGATGTAGATACTTTTGCGCCATGGATCTATGATAAACCGAAAGGTCTCTGTCAGAAGAAACATCTTTAAAATGCTAAAGCCAAAATTATTTGAAACCTTAAAAAATTACGACAGGCAGCAATTCGGAAAAGATTTAATGGCCGGATTAATTGTAGGCATAGTCGCCCTGCCACTTGCCATTGCTTTTGCAATTGCTTCCGGCGTATCCCCTGAAAAAGGAATATACACAGCTATTATCGGAGGCTTTATCATTTCAGCCTTGGGTGGCAGTAAGGTACAAATTGGTGGGCCTACCGGCGCGTTTATCGTTATTGTTTACGGAATCGTACAGCAATATGGAATTGATGGTTTAATCGTTGCAACTTTCATGGCCGGTATAATGCTTATTATAATGGGTTTTGCAAAATTAGGAGCAGTTATTAAATTTATTCCGCACCCTTTAATCATTGGTTTTACCAGCGGAATTGCCTTAATTATTTTTTCTTCAGAAATAAAAGATTTTTTTGGATTGAAAATGGGCACTGTTCCTGCTAATTTTTTGGAAAAATGGAAAAGTTATATTCTCAATTTTCATTCATTAAATATTGAAACCGCCATCATCTCGTGCGTTGCCGTCGGAATTATATTACTTTGGCCAAAAGTAACACACAAAATTCCGGGCTCTTTAATTGCCATATTCGTCACAACTATTGCGGTGCAAGTCATGCATTTGCCGGTGGAATCAATCGGCAGCCGCTTTGGCGCGATTCCTTCTATATTACCTAGGCCAGTTATGCCGCACCTTGATTTTGCCAATATAAAAAATTTAATAAGGCCCGCATTTACAATTGCGCTACTTGGCGGTATTGAATCCTTATTATCAGCCGTAGTTGCCGATGGAATGATAGGCGGAAATCACAGATCCAACATGGAACTTATTGCCCAGGGAACGGCTAATATTTTTTCTTCAGTATTTGGAGGAATTCCTGCAACCGGTGCGATTGCAAGAACTGCCACCAATATAAAAAATGGTGGGCGAACTCCGGTTGCGGGTATGATTCATTCGGTTACTTTATTATTGATACTCGTGTTTTTTGGTAAATGGGCTTCTTTAATTCCAATGGGAACGCTGGCTGCAATCCTTGTTGTTATCGCCTATAATATGAGCGAATGGCAAAACTTTATTTCTGTAACAAGAGGCCCCAGAAATGATACTGCAGTGTTGCTCATTACTTTTTTTCTTACCGTGATTTTCGACCTAACTATTGCTATTGAAGTAGGTATGGTGCTCGCAGCATTTCTTTTCATGCGCAAAATGATACAATTCAGTAATGTTAGTATTCTTAGCAGCCACGCTGATGACGATACGGATGAATTTGATAAAGATGCCACAATCAATTATACAATTCCTGTAGACGTTGAAGTTTTTGAAATTACAGGGCCCTTTTTCTTCGGTGCCGCCTACAAATTTAAAGATGCAATAAAGGTGATAGAGAAAAAACCTAAAATACTTATCATTCGAATGCGCCATGTGCCGTTGATAGATGCTACCGGAATACATATACTGCGGGAAGTATTTAAGGACATGCGCCTGCAGAATATCAAAATAATTTTAGCAGGCGTAACCAGCGACCAGGTTATGGCTGAATTAAAAAAAGCAAGAATAATATTTACAATCGGCAAGGGGAATATCACGCCAACTTTTGAAAAAGCCTTATTAAGATGTAAGGCAATAATTGATGAAAAAAAAATCATTGCCGGGTAAATACTTAAATCAAATAAAAATCCGCTAAAACCCTCAAATACACTAATTTATTTTTTTATTAACATTCAATTACAAGCGGTTGGTACATATTAATCCCCTTCATAAAGATTTTAATTTTTAAAAATTGTAATTTTGCTGAAGAAATTTTTTATGAATCAGACAAAAACACACATCGCGGAAGAGTTTGAGACAGATCTGCTGGTAGACAATGATGGTGGATGCCAGCTTGTTGTTTGGAACGATGAAATAAACAGCTTTGATTGGGTTATTACAACCCTGGTAGAAGTTTGCGAACACTCAAGTGAGCAGGCAGAGCAGAGTGCTATGATAATACACACAAAAGGTAAATACGCAGTAAAAGAAGGATCTTATGATTTCCTAAAGCCGATGTGTGATGCGATCACAGAAAGAGGCATCGGCGCAACTGTTGAGGAACTTTCGGAGCATTAATTCTGCGCCCTTATACCCTGCTTATTTCTTTATCTA
>JBDTKB010000262.1:0-6384 GCA_039935555.1 Ginsengibacter sp.
ACGGGAAATGATGGTACAGGCGAACGTGCCGCAGGGCACAGTTTACCAGCTCACCATGAATTCGCAAGACAGTAAAATATACCCGGGCATTGCCCGCGAACCAAATACATTTGGAACGGTGGATTCCACAAACCCTGCTAAGTTAATAGTGACCACAAGCCACCCGGCTCCTTACATCCGCCACATAGAAGTGTATGTGCCAAAACAATACGTCCCTGGTGCGGTTGCACCTTTTATAGTTGGCGCGGACGGACCCGACCACGCTTTGTTCACAGCTTTGGATAACCTTATTGCTGAAGGTAAAGTGCCGGCAATGATTGCCATCTCCATTGGTAATGGGAGCGGAGATGCCCAGGGCAGTGAACGGGGATTGGAATATGATGCCATGTCTGGAATATATGCTGAGTTTGTGGAGCAGGAAGTGCTGCCGCTGGTAGAAAGTAAATGCCAGGTTAAACTAACCAAAGAGCCCGAAGGCCGCGCAACAATGGGCGGCAGTTCGGGAGGTTCATGTGCGTTTATCATGGCGTGGTATCATCCGGAATTATATCACCGTGTGCTTACCTACTCGGGTACTTATGTAAATCAGCAGTGGCCCTATAATCCTGGAACACCGCACGGTGCATGGGAATTTCATGAACACCTTATTCCGGATAGTCCCGCTAAGCCATTGCGCATTTGGATGGAAGTGGGCGACCGGGATCTGTTAAATCCGAACATCATGCGCGACAACATGCATGACTGGGTGGTGGCTAATGAAAACATGGCAAAGGTACTTGCCGCAAAGAGCTATCATTACCAGTTTGTTTTTGCCCGTAACGCAGGGCATGTGGATGGTAAAGTAAAACAGCAAACGCTTCCTGAAGCGCTGGAATGGCTGTGGAAGGATTATCACCCGGTAACAAATTAAATCCTTTGCATAGTAATTCGAATTCCCTTGAAAGCGAAAAAAATTAAGAAAATAATTTATGGACAAGCAGATTTTTAATTCAAAAGAAACTAAGCACTGTCGTATTTTATGCAGTGCCAGGGCCGTCAAATCTCTATGAATGATTCATATAACACCGACGCATAAACGAAATCGAATGAAACGAAAGCAATAGTTCGAACAAATGCAAGTCCCTTCGACACAGGGGTTCCCGTAAACTTTTTTTAATTAGAAAATTCGCTCGTGGGAAACCCCGCTGGGATGGAATGTTGATCTTCCACTTTCAAAATTAAAAACATTTACAAATACGAAAAGAAATCGCCGATGCCTGGTGTTCGTGCCGATTATTTTGTAGTCCGACATCACCAACCTCAGTTTTAACCCGTAGCATATTTATCTTATATTTTCCAATGTTCGTTAAATATTGCGGTTGATGATTGGTGATAATGGATCTATTTTTTTTTTGCTAAAATAATTTAAGGTAATCATGGCATGGCCATTTTTAGTTTCCAACTCTCTGCTGGTTGTTGGTGTTTGCAATGCCGTCTCAATTACAGGCCATAGATTTTAAAGAATTATTTTTTGTTTGAATCATTTATTAAATTATATTTGCCTTAATTATTAAGATACTTAGTAATTAAACTATATAGAAATTAAGATAAAATAATTTTGTGATTATGTCAGTTAAAAAAAATAAAGACACCCTGGTGTATGAACTTATGTTCGCATTTCGAAAACTCACACGTTCCTCTTTAATGTTTCAATATGCTGTTGCAGAAAAGATGAAACTTAATGCCACTGATGCTGAATGTATTGACTTTCTCATGGAAATGGGCCCCTCTACGGCAGGAGATCTTGCGAAAGCAACTCGCCTTACCACGGGCGCCATAACCAATGTTATTGACAGGCTTGAGAAAGCCGGATTTGTAAAACGGGAAAACGATCCGCAGGACAGAAGGAAAGTTATTATTCGTTATGTTCCAAAAAAGCATGAAAAGACAAAACCGTATTATGACGCCATGGCAGCTGACGTTTATGAGCTTTTTTCCGGTTATAATGAGGCTAAATTAAAATCCTTATTACAGCACTCAGATTCGTTAAGGGAGATTTTTCAAAATCACGCCGATACAATATTTAAAAAATAAAATTATTAAAAGAAAATCCTGAAACTAATAAAAATTATTTCACTGGTATTTATGAGCAGCTATTAATTATCAATAAAAGTAAATCGCAAATGAAAATTAATTTGTCGACTGTTTTATTTGCTGGTACATAAATCGGGGTCGCTTGAGGCTCAAAAAAAGAACTTAAGATAACAAGGACTAACGGTAAAACTGTCTAGGTAGTTTGGGAAAGCTTGATGCTTTTTCGGGTAGGGATCAACCTGCAACTAATTATGTGTTACCATGGACCGCGACAGCCAAAAACGTAGCTGATACTTTTGGTAAAGCGGTTCCTGCAAAAGCCTCAAACGGGAACCGGAAATTAGCGTTTCCGAAACTTCAATTTTTATAGAGGAAACTAAATAATGAAAAATATTTTTTAAAAAGATTAATAAATTAAATAACATTTTAAATGTCACAAATTAAAAATAAAAACGTTGCTCCCGCCATCACTTTGATTTTACTTGCTCCCCTTATTACAGAGATACTTCCTGGCGCTACAAGATTTAGCTCCTTGTTTGTTTTTCCGGTACAAATTTGTGTTTGGGGAGGCGGTGCACTTTTAATTCGTTACATCGTCCGAAGATGGCAATTGGGCTGGAAAAGTATGCTTTATTTGGCGCTTGTATTATCCGTTGCCGAAGAGTTTTTGATTCAGCAAACATCCATTGCGCCAATGGTGATACATCTCAAGGGAGTTACCTACGCCCGTGCAGGGGGAATCAATTATGTCTATCTTCTTTGGGCATTAATTTATGAATCTGTCTCCGTTGTTATTTTACCAATCTATCTTACAGAAATAATCTTCCCGGAACGAAAAAAAGATCTTTGGATCAACAAAGGGGGAGTTTTATTATTCAGCATATTATTTTTATTAGGCAGTTTTGCGGCGTGGTTTACCTGGACACAAATTGCCAGGGTAAAAGTATTTCATCTTCCTGCATATAGTCCTGCTTTACCTTTGGTAGCAATCGCTATTATCGTAATTGCTTTCCTTGTTTTTATGGCTACAATGAAATCCGCGTCAAAACCTTTGTCGCCAAAACAAAAGTTGAATCCTCCTGCGTCATGGATACTTATGGTATCAGGAGGCCTATGGTCTATACTTTTATTTGGACTCGTATTGCTTGGCTTCGGCATCCAGCCTTTGTTTCCTCCAATTATTGCTGTACTTGGAGGTTTGGTTTTAGCAATAGCGCCATTTTATTTTTTACCTCCCTGGACAAATAATCCCGGTTGGGATCGTATGAATACCTTTTCTATCATTTTTGGAGTAATGCTTGGTTCTATGTTGATCACATTTATCGGATTTATTGAAGCTGTTCCAAAGGATTTATATTTCAAAATTATTATGGATATACTTGCTATCATCTTTTTAATCACTTTGGGATTCAAGATAAGGAGGGAATCAACAACAAATATTTATGTTAATCAACACCCAATAAGTCAATAACGCATGCGAATAAAATTCGAAACCATCCATGTAACCCCAACGTATAAACGCACTTCGAATGAAAGAAAGGATGGCGGTCCAATTTGCGCAAATTCATTCAGCATTGGGATTCCCGTGAAAGCGAAAAAAAATAAGATAATAATTGATGAGCAAGCGGAATATTAATTCAAAAGAAACTATTGGACTGCGGTAGTTTATGCAGAACCGCGATCGTCAAATTTCTATGAATAATTCATATAACACGAAGGCATAAACGAAATTGAATGAAAGCAAGAGTTCGAATAAATGCAAGTCTATTCGACAGCGGGGTTCCCGCAAACTTTTTTTATCTAGAACGTTTGCCAGTGATAAAGGCCGCCGTGGCGGAAGGGTAAAAAGAACAAAAAATCTTTTGGAAGTATTGTAAAAATCGAAGATCAGAATCAGCAGCTCTCACGAATGGTTACTGTCGGCTTACGAATGAATAGTGGAACACCTAACCTGGCTTTTTATCCCGGTGATCAAATGGCAGCCAGACACAAAAAACAGAACCTGTATCGCTACTGCTTTCAATCCAAATTCTACCACCTTGTCTTTCGATTATTTCTGCGCAAATGTATAGGCCAATACCCATGCCGGGGTAGGTTGCCTGGCTATCTCCTGTTACGCGGTAAAATTGTTCAAACACTTTATCCTGCTCCTCTTTAGCAATGCCGATGCCATAGTCTTGAATCGATAATGTAACACCGTCATTCTGCAACCCGGTAGTGACCAAAATTTTATTAGCGCGTGGTGAATATTTTATTCCATTTGAAATAAGGTTGCTGACCACCTGGCCTAATTTTTCTTTGTCTCCAAAAATGCGGGCATTAGCACTTTGAATATATAAAACCTTATGCGTAACAGTTGTGTGGCGCATGTCTGCAACTACTTCTTTTACAAATTCATTGAAATCGAAAAAGTCTTCATTGAATATAAGTTTACCTTTCTGTATTTTGGTAAAATCTAGTAACTCTCCAATAAGTGTATTTAGCTTATTTACCTGGCCGCCCATCCTGCTTACTATGGCTAATGTTTCACCATCCCCATTTTGCTGTAGCATCATTTCTGCAATTTGGCCATAAGCTTTAATGGTAGTTACAGGGGTTTTAAGTTCATGGCTTGCCATAGCAAGAAAATTGTCTTTTTGCCTTTCTTCATCTTTTATCTTTTGTATTTCGCTGGTAACTCCTATCCACATTTTAATGTTCCCGTTTTCATCTTTTACAGGTGAAGCACGATTCAGGTTCCATATATATTCACCTTCTTTATTCAAAAATCTCATTTCCATTTCTAAAACACTTCCTGTTTCCGCCGCGTTATTGAAGCGTTTTTGAAATTCTTCCAGTTCATCAGGGTGCATAATGCTGTGATAACCAAAATCCCTAAAGTCTTCAAAACTCATTCCCGTAAAATCCATCCATTTTTTGTTGAAATAAGTTACACTTCCATCCGGATTCGCATTGGTTATTTTAGCCGGCATTAAATCAGCCATTTGCCTGAAATGTAATTCACTTTCCTTTATCTTCTGGTTTAATTGTGCCTCTGGGGTTACTTCTCTGCCGATAACCGCCACGCCATTTATATTACCCTCGGTATCTCTTTGCGCCTGATAAACAAAGGTATAATAGGATAATTCCTTTTGGCCATTCCGCACAAAATAAACCGGCATTTCGTAAGCAAAATGGGGTTTCCCGCTTGTATAAACATTGTGAAATAAATCATCAAACCCATGTCCAACCAGTTCTGGCAAGGCGGTTAACAATGGCTTGCCGACCACGTTTTTTTCTTTTCCCCAAGTTTCTAAAATAGCATCGTTGGCTATGTCTATAATCATTTCTTCCCCTTTTAAAATAGCTATCAATGATGGGGAGGAAAATATCATTTCATGATAACGATGTTCGCTTTCTTCTGCCTTTTTGCGGGCCACTACCTGTTCCGTAATCTCATGTGCGACGACCATTATTCCTGATATGGTTCCATCTTCTTCACTCAGGGGTTCATAAATAAATTTTACAAAAACACTTTCCATTTTTCCATAGCGCATTAAATTTGCAGGATGCTCTTCCGAAACAAAACGCTCCCCTTCTTTATAAACAGTATCTAAAAGCTCTTTAAATCCTTGTTCTTTCACCTCCGGAAGTGCCTGGAACAGTGGCTTATTCAAAACTTCGTTTTGGGTTCTGCCCCAAAAATCAAGCATCATTTTATTGGCTACTTCCACGATATAATTTTCTCCGCGAAGTATGCAAATGGCTACAGGCGCCTGTATATAAAAATTATTTAATAATGTTGAAAGCTTTCGTTCTGCATTTACTTTTTTCGTAGTTTCATTTACAGCGCAAAATATACCGCCGACCTCTCCGGCTTCATCACGGATAGCGCTATACGAAAAAGTAAAATAGCAAACTTCAGGGTGCCCATTTCTTTCTATAACCAATAACTGGTCTTCCAAACCTGTCGCTTCTCCATCTTTTAAAATGCCTTTTAGCATGGGAAAAACATTGGGTAAAATTTCCGGCCATACGTTCGCTCCGGTAGCGCCCATCGCTGTGGGATGCTTTGCTGCTATAAGATCACGATAGGCATCGTTGTATATTTTTACGAGGTCTTTCCCCCACCAAATCAATAGTGGTGAACTTGAGTTGAGGCAAATACTTACTGAAGTGCGAAGGCTTTGCGGCCATCCGGAAGGATCGCCAACCGAAGTTTCTGACCAATCCATTGTACGAACGAACTCGCCCATTTTGCCACCGCCAGATAAAAAGTTTAAAGATGGGGTAATGGTTTTTTGTGGTAGCATAGCATAAGAAAAAGAATTC
>JBDTKB010000263.1:0-5079 GCA_039935555.1 Ginsengibacter sp.
CAAAAGTTCCGGGCACTGATTACCCTTTCGGAACGCCGCATGCGATGGATATAACTTTTAAATTCAACAATGAAATTCCTGAAACAAAAGGAGGTTTTTTTAGTGGCAACAAACCGGAACGTTTTACTGCATCGCACAACATGGCAGAATTATGGACAACCTTCGCAAGAACAGGTAAACCGGCGGCTAAAAATGTTCCTGAATGGCCAGCTTACAATTTCACAACCAGGCCCACAATGCGTATTGATACAAAATGTGAAATAATTAATGACAGGTTTAAAGAAGAACTTGCAATGTGGAGATCAATTGGTAAACTTTAAGTATAACACTCCAATACTGTTTGGAATAATGCCGCCTTTGATGTTACAATTGGTTTACAAAGGCAATTCCTTAAATTAATAGTTAATTGAATTAAAATATATAAGATTTCAAAATGAAAATTTATTTGTCAAAAAACACTATTTGTAAAGGAATTTTACTTATAGTTTCAGTGCTTTCTTTCTACCTCGTTTCTGCACAAACCAAAAGCGAACAAACCAAAATGGATGCGTTTGTAAATGGGTTGATGGGTAAAATGACCCTGGAGGAAAAACTTGGACAGCTTAACCTGGTAACCACATCATACCCAATTCAGGACACGTTGATTTGTTTTACGACCTTTTAATTTTTGATGAAACCTCTTTCGTCGGGATGACAAGATTCGAACTTGCGACCCCACGCCCCCCAGACGTGTGCGCTACCGGGCTGCGCTACATCCCGAAATTGATTACAAATTTATAGAATTTAAAACGCAAAATTCAATTGTTGTATTAAGATTATCTGTGATTGAGTTAAATATTTTTTATCAATCCGAATTTCCATAGCTCTGTAATTTTAATTCTTTTTCTGAAGTCCCTCTGAAAAAGATAAAATACCGTTAATGTTCAATCTTTTTAAATTATAATTTGTCAATAGTCCGTTCGATATTTACAAAATTAATTAGTTTCAAGGTTGACATATTATTTTTGCGTCATTAATCTCCTTCCCTTTAGAACAAAAACTAAATAAATCTTAATGAAAACCTTAACGTTGGCTTTAAGCCTTATATTTTTTGCATTATATTCCAATGCTCAAAACTTACACCTCAATCTTTTCGCCGGTGCATCCAACTACTCTGGTGATCTTCAGGATAAAAGATTTACTTTTTCTCAATCCAACCTTGCTGGTGGAATAGGTGCATCTTATGATCTTTCGCCAAAGGTTTCTTTGAGAACAGGCGTTACATTTGGGACGGTTTCTGCCAATGATAAATATGGAAGAAACAGTTACAGGAACCTCAATTTTACTTCCCGGCTTACTGAAGTGAATTTGGAACTTGAATATGATATTACTCCTCTTGGCGCGCATTTCGCAACACCTTACGTATTTGCCGGTGTCGCTATTTATCATTTTAATCCTTATACAACAGATACCTCCGGTAATAAAACTTATTTGAAGCCATTGAGCACCGAAGGTGAAGGGTTCGTTGCAGGTAAAAATAATTACAATCTAACGCAAATGGCTATCCCATTTGGAGCCGGCGTAAAATTCTCTTTAAGTGATAATGTAAATGTCGGCGTGGAGATTGGCTATAGAAAATTATTTACTGATTATTTAGACGACGTAAGTAGTACTTATGTAGATCAAACTACTTTACTTGCCAATCGCGGCCCTGAGGCCGTTGAGCTTGCCTACCGCGCAAATGAACTTAAAAATGGAAACCCTTATCCTCCCGCAGGGACTATACGAGGCGGTGCTAAAAGAAAAGACTGGTATTATTTTACCGGCATCACTGCCTCATTTCGTTTATTTAGCAGAAGCGGATTGGGTGCCAGCGGCAAGCATTCAAAATACGGCTGCCCGGCAAACGTAAATTAAAATAGCTCTGCAATTGGCCGGTTTTCAAACTTAAACGATTAATGACTGTTATATTTATCCAGGCATTATTAAAGCCTATTTTAAGCAGTCATCGCATTCTGATTTACCTTTATACCAATTATGGCCTACAAAAATCTCCAGGAATTTATTAATATTCTTGATAAAGAAAATGAACTAGTTAGAATAAAGACTTATGTAAATCCTCATTTGGAGATTGCTGAAATTACTGATCGCGTAAGCAAAAGTAAGGACGGTGGTAAAGCACTTTTGTTCGAAAATACAGGCTTCGACTTTCCGGTTTTAATGAATGCTTACGGAAGCGAAAAAAGAATGTGCCTTGCACTGGGCGTAAAAAATCTTAATGACGTTGCGCATGACATTGAAAACCTGTTTCACCTGCTCTCATCACCAAAGGAAAACATAATTGATAAATTGAAACTGCTACCGAAACTCGGACAGTTTGCTAGCTGGATGCCGAAAGTTGTGAGCGGCCTGGGAAATTGCCAGCAGGTGATTATGCCTGAGCCTGATATAACTAAACTACCGGTAATAACTTGTTGGCCGAAGGATGACGGCCCCTTTGTAACGCTTCCCGTTATTCACACCAAAGATCCAAATAATAACATCAGGAACGTGGGAATGTACCGGATGCAGGTATTCGGGCCTGCACTTACAGGCATGCACTGGCATAAGCACAAAGTTTCGGCAAAACATTTTAATGAATATAAGAAATTGAATAAGCGTATGCCCGTTGCCGTTATATTAGGTGGTGATCCTGTTTATGCCTATGCTGCCACTGCGCCGCTTCCTGAAAATGTGGATGAATATATGCTTGCCGGTTTTTTAAGAAAGAAAAAAGTGGAATTGGTTAAGTGCATTTCACAGCCAGAAATAGAAGTACCTACCGATGCCGATTTTGTGATAGAAGGCTTTGTTGATCCCAATGATGAATTAATTTGGGAAGGACCATTTGGTGATCATACAGGATATTATTCCTTGCCGGATTGGTATCCCAAATTTCACATCACAGCGATAACTCATAAAAAAAACCCCGTGTACCCGGCAACGATAGTAGGCATTCCGCCGCAGGAGGATGCGTGGCTTGGGAAAGCAACGGAACGCATATTTTTGGCGCCAATGAAAATGACAATGGTTCCTGAAATAGTGGACATGGAGATGCCGGTGGAAGGTGTTTTTCATAACCTTGTTATTGCTAAAATAAAAAAAGAATATGCAGGCCAGGGACAAAAAGTAATGAATGCTATGTGGGGCGCCGGACAAATGATGTTTAATAAAATTCTCGTGCTTACTGCTGAGAATGAAAACGCTGAGATGGCTTTCGGGCTTTCAGATTATGAAAGCCTGGCGCAAGATGTGTTTAAAAACTTAAATCCTGCAACCGATGTTTATTTTTCACAAGGGCCTATGGATGTGCTCGACCACAGTTGCAGCAAATTGGGTTTTGGCGGAAAAATGTGTATTGATGGAACTTTTAAATACCCGGAAGAAACCGATGAAAGTTATAAAATTCGTTACCCCGACTTTTCGTTTAAAACTTCATCAACTTTAAAACAGTCTTTTAAGGAAATTAAGCACATCAACTTTTCCCTGCTGGAAAAAGGAATACCTGTTTTGATAATCTCTATAAAAAAGAATAGAAGAAATCACGTAAAAGAATTGCATCAGGCTATTATGCAAACGGAGAATGTGGAAGGAGTTAAAATGATGCTGTTTGTTGAAGATACTGTAGATGCAAATGATCTTACTGTTGCGCTCTGGCGTTTTTGTAATAACCTGGATCCGCGCAGAGATCATTTTATTATTAAACAGGCTTCAATTTCAGATCCAGCCAAATATAACGCCTGCATTGGTTTTGACGGCACAATCAAAACGAAAGATTTTGATGATTTTTATCGCGACTGGCCAAATATTATTGTTGCAGATGCATCTACTATAAAATCTGTTGATAAAAAATGGAGTGACCTTGGATTGGGTGATTTTATTCCATCACCTTCTATAAAGTTTAAAGACCAGATGTACGGTGAAGAAGCAGTAGCGAATACTTACTGAACTTTTTAAGATTTTAAAAATTTCTAAAATTTTCTGTCTTGAAAATTTGATGACATTTTATTTGATGAAGACTCCGTGGGGAAGGTGCATAAAAAAACCAGGAAGATTTTAGGCTTCCTGGTTGTAAGGCAATTTTTTTGAATAAAAATTAGTTCAACCTTAAATATCTGTTGCTTCGCCATAAGCTACTGCTGTAGCTTCTTTCACCGCTTCACTAATAGTCGGATGCGGATGAATCGCATTTAATATTTCATGAGCGGTTGTCTCAAGTTTGCGGGCAGTTACAATGTCAGCGATTACTTCTGTTACGTTATAACCAATCATATGGCAACCAAGTAATTCGCCATATTTGGCGTCATAAATAATTTTTACAAAACCTTCCGTAGCTCCGGCAGCGGTGGCTTTTCCGCTTGCAATAAACGGAAATTTACCTACCTTAATTTCATAACCCGCATCTTTAGCCGCTTTTTCAGTATAACCTACAGAAGAGATTTCTGGCGTGCAATAAGTACACCCCGGCACATTGTTATAATCAATAGGATCAATTTTTTTACCACCAATATGCTCCGCGGCGTTAATGCCTTCTTTAGTGGCTTTATGAGCCAGCGCCTGGTTAGGAGTGCAATCGCCAATTGCATAAACTCCTGCAACATTCGTTTGTTGATTCGCATCAACAATTATTCTTCCTTTTTCTACTTTAATGCCTAATTCCTCAAGCCCTATATTTTCAATATTCGCGGTAATGCCCACAGCGCTAAGTAACACTTCAGCTTCAAGAATCACTTCGCCATCCTGTGTTTTAATTTTTGCTTTCACTCCTTCACCGCTGGTGTCAACGCTTGTAACCTCGCTGTTGGTCATAATATTGATACCCTGTTTTTTGAAGTTTTTTTCCAATTCTTTTGAGATATCTTCATCTTCAACAGGCACCACTCTCGGTAAAAATTCTACAATGGTTACCTTCGTTCCAATGCTATTATAAAAATAAGCGAACTCAGTTCCGATTGCTCCGGAACCCACGACAATAATTGATTTCGGCTGTGTAGGCAAACTCATCGCAACGCGATATTCAATCACCTTTTTGCCATCTAATTTTAATGCTGGCAATTCCCG
>JBDTKB010000264.1:0-2571 GCA_039935555.1 Ginsengibacter sp.
CCCATTCCCTGGAACATTCCACAATCAAGCAAATATTTTTTACCGTTAGTTAAAGTAAGTAAGTGCTTGGAACCTGTAACAGTTCGTGCTGCTCCGTGAAAGGCAATTTTCATAAAAAAGAAATTTATTTAAGCAATGTAAATTGAAGATATGAAATCAAATTTCAAAATAATTATACTTTGGATTGAACGGGCCTGGCCTTAAATGACCAGGTGAATAAAAACTCTGCGACAATATCTCCGGAATTATTTTTACCAATTGACCTGGCAACAATACTTTTTGAATTTCCCGTTTCAACAGACTCTTCGATCACCGAAGACATCTCAATTCCCTGGCTACATGCAAAAAAAATCGTTCCCGTTGCTTTCTTAAAATACGTTGCTTCCATTTTTGTAACCAGCATTGAAACTGCGGGTTTTCTTTTATAAACATTACAGAGTGCCAACACGCCGGTACTCATTTCTGCAGCCATTGCCAGCGAGGCAAAGTAAGTAGATTTAAAAGGGTTTTGAGTAAGCCATTTATAAGGCACAGATGTAACACATTTATCCTCCTTTATTTCCCGAACCTTTATTCCTGAAAAAAAAGCGGCGGGTAATTTATAAAAAAGAAACAGCCTGAATTTGAAAGGATGGTTAACTAATTTGAGAAAAGAATTTTTAGAAGAATTCATTTTACCTGTTTTTTGTACTCAATGGCCAGGTAAATTTACATGGTTCAGGGTGTAGTTGCCAGGTGTTTTAAAGAAAATTTTACAATCTAAACATCGGAAATATAATTATACGCAAGGAGCAAATTATCAATTCTGTGAAAAGTTAAATTGAAATATTTCTTAGTTTTTTGATAGCTCAAGCTGGTAATTCACTTTTTTCAAAAGATTAGTAACATCAAAAGGTTTGGCTATAAAATCGTCGGCACCATACTCAGCAATAGTGGCGGCGGCGCCCGGGTGAGCAGAAAACATAATGACCGGAATATGCATCGTTTCTTCATTAGATTTCAACGTCCTGCATATAGTTCTTCCATCATGGCCGGAAATAAGAACGTCTAACAAAATCAGGTCAGGTTTAAAGGTCTTAATTTTCGGGAAAGTATTTTCTCCTTTTGCCGTTACTTCTACTTCGAAGCCCTTCATAGTTAAAAGTATTTCCATTACCGATAATATATCTATATCATCATCAACAACTAAAATTCTCGACATATTAATTATTACTTTAAATCCATGAATAGCAACCCAAAAAATAAGGCATTTTTATTAAGAATATTGTGAATCATTTGCTGCTTAAAAATTTTATTTATGGCAGAGTATAACGTCTTTAATCATAAAAATCGTATTTCTGAATGAAACAATTTGAATTTAATTAATCTGATTGGTCATTAATTCAAAAATTTCGGCGACACTCTATAAAATTTTGTATAAAGGTTTTTCGAAATACAAAAACAAATTCCAATTACAATGAAAAGATTAATAAAAAAATCAAATTATAAAATTTTTTAGCGGGTCTTTCTGTTTAATAATAAGTTGGTCTTAACGTCAAAGTTCCCAATGATTCATCAAAATTTGTTCCGGAAACACAAATATGGAAAATATTTTCTAATTTAAAAACTAAGCTAATTTACCTTGAAGATTTTCAGCAACAGATTCCAAAAACTCTTCGGTATATAAATAATCTTTACCATGTGATACTTTGTTACCAACAATGCACACAGCAAGGTCTTTAGTCATCTTCCCACTTTCAACCGTTTCAATACAAACTTCTTCAAGTGCCGTACAAAAATCAATCAATGGTTGGTTATTATCAAGCTTGCCGCGAAACGCAAGGCCCCTGGTCCAGGCAAAAATCGAAGCAATGGGATTTGTTGAGGTGGGATTTCCCTTTTCATGTTCCCGAAAATGCCTTGTCACTGTCCCATGTGCCGCTTCGGCTTCCATAGTTCCACCATCAGGCGTTATCAATACAGAAGTCATCAATCCTAAAGATCCAAAACCCTGTGCGACTGTATCGCTTTGCACGTCACCATCATAATTTTTACATGCCCAAATAAAATTGCCGTGCCATTTTAGTGCGCTGGCAACCATGTCATCAATTAAACGGTGTTCGTAAGTGATACCTGCTTTTTCAAATTGCATTTGAAATTCTTTTTCAAAAATATCCTGGAATATATCCTTAAAGCGGCCATCATATTTTTTTAAAATTGTATTTTTAGTTGAAAGGTACAATGGCCACTTTTTACTCAATGCCATATTAAAACAACTTCTTGCAAAGCCTTCAATACTTTTATCAGTATTGTACATACTAAGCGCCACGCCGTCTCCTTTAAAATCATAAACTTCAAACACTTTGGGTTCGCTTCCATCCTCGGGCGTAAAAGTCATAGTAAGTTTCCCCTTGCCCTTGATAACTGCATCTGTTGCACGATATTGATCACCAAATGCATGGCGGCCAACAATGATTGGCGCAGTCCAATTTGGTACAAGCCGCGGAATATTTTTAATTACAATTGGTTCCCGAAAAACAGTTCCATCCAATATGTTCCTGATCGTTCCATTAGGACTCTTCCACATTTGTT
>JBDTKB010000265.1:0-2940 GCA_039935555.1 Ginsengibacter sp.
CTGAAATCGGTTCTGTGGGCATAGGCGATTATGCGTCACTGGAAAGATTTATTCCAAAAGAAAATATGATTTTGCCGGCTGAAAATTACAGGAACATGGACAGCGTTTGGCGTTATCATAAGTATTCTGGTTACGGCGATCAAATTGATGCGTATGGCAAACCGACCGATGTAAAGGATATTGCCGACAAAGCCCAATTGGTGAATTATGATCAGTACCGTGCTTTGATGGAAGGTTTTAGTGCCCACATGTGGGAATGGTACACCGGCACCATTATCTGGAAAACGCAAAATCCATGGACTGCAATGCGTGGGCAGATGTATGATTATTATCTCGATCCCAATGCATGCCTGTATGGTTTGCATAAAGGAAGCGAGCCATTTCATGTGATGTATGATAACGCAGATGGCATGGTGATGATCGCCAATAATACTTTTACCGAAAAGCGTAATATTATGCTCAAAGCGGAGGCGTTTGATATAAATGGTAAAGGAAAGGTGCTTACACAGGTATTCTCCTATATAGAACCAACCAGTTCTAAAAAATATTTATCCCTGAAAAATGCAATTGATAGAATGGCAAAGGATAAGGGCGTATTTCTTTATTTGTCTTTGCTGGATGAAAACAAAAACTTGCTTGATGATAATTTATATTGGATGCCTGATTCTACAGGTAATTATTCAGGATTGAAGGAAATGAAAAAAGCAAGTGTAGAAATTGCCGCGCATAAAATGGAAACTGGAAAAGTAGAAGTAACGATTAGTAATTCAAAAGAAAATCCTATTGCATTTTTCAACAGGCTTTCGATGGTGAATTCAAAGACAAAACAAAGAATATTGCCAGCATTTTATAGTGATAATTATATTTCTGTTTTACCGGGGGAAACCAAAAAAATCACGATTGATTATACGCCTGCTGCGGATGAAAATGCCGCGGTGGAATTTTATGGATGGAATGTGGAGGAACGGGTGATTGGGATAAAGTAATTGGTAAACTTTATTCCGCGGTTCGTGTGTTTATTCCCTGGTTCGCGTCTCAACACCACATTAGCGCAAGCATCCGCTTGTGCCTCTAACTAAGCTTAATCCAAATTAACTAATCTTTTCAACAAGAAAAACTTCTGCGCTGCATTAGTCCGTTTGATTAATTGAAGCGGTAATGCATACACGCACTTTTTTAAATCGTCTCTTATTGCAAGGCACAAGCGGATGCGTGCGCCAATAAAGGGGCTTTTCAAAGGAGGGCCACTTACGAAGGCTGAAGTTTTTTTACAATTTCAGCAATCTGACCAGCCCATCTAACCGAAATAATATTTTGACTAATGGCAGCATTAATACCGCTGGTAATTTTAGCACTGGTTATCTGCTGTAGTGAGTTAAGATCAGTTGGAAACTGTAACCTGAACAGACCATAGAAAATGTCGGCGGCAATTTTTGCCTTTGCTGAAAGCTGATAAGCAACTGGTAAAAAAGCAATATGAGCTTCATCTTGTCCAGTTTCGCCAGACAAAAAACTGAAGTCTTTGAACTGGTCGTTTTCCTGCAAATCAACGAATGCAATTTTCGACCATTCAATAATTGGATTAACTGCCTGAAAAAGCACATCGAATTCACTTTGTGGTATGATGGGAGTATTGTCTACCTTAAAATGAAGTGTAAAATTCTTAGGTACGTTGAAATTAATATCGGACTGACCTAATAAAGTTTTTCCAACAGTAATTGTCGACATTTCTTTATAAACCTTAATAAAAATATCAGCCGTTTTAAATTCACGACTTGCATATTGCTGATCTGTATAGGTTATGCTGTAAGCTCCTTTAGCATCTGTTGTTGAAAACCCAAGCAATTGTTCAGAGCGTAAATCTTTATCAAAAGCTTCTACGGTTACGCTTGATAAGGGGTCGTTATTAGTATCGTAAATAATGCCATATACTGTGTTTGCGACAGAAGGAATAATAGCCATAATGTTTATTTTATATAGTTAATCAATCCAGTTCAAATCATAAGGAATCAAAAATGTAATAGTTTTTGGCTTTGGTGTAACTCCTCATCAGGCATTCCATTATAAACTCCCTCTTTTCGTGAATTTTTCCACTTTCATAAACAATTCTTGTTAATCCGGTGATGTCAGCAAATAGCTCAACGTTCTTTTCAGCGATTACAATTAAGGCGTCTTTGGGTTTATATGGTGCTATATTTGGTAAACTGTCAAAAGCTCCAAAACAATAGCCTAATTCAAAAACTACATTTTGTCTGGCTCTTATATTGCCGTCCAACATTTCATCATCTTTCGTTAAAATAACAATAACGCAATGCACGTCGTCCCATATCAAATCCCTCAAATTTTCAAAAATAGTATCTGCACCATATTCTTCAATTAATATCCTGGCTGAAAAATTACATTCCTGAATATATTTTTTTATTTCCAGATAGTCCATAGAATGTCCATGCATTACTGCGACTTGAAAATTTTTCTTTCCCATAAAAATATATTCTGTTTAGTAATGTAAGGTTTTGATTGACCCCGCAGCCCCCTGCTATCCGAAGTAACATCAAAGTCATGCGATGCGCTGTCCTTAATTTGCGACTAAGGGCTTACAATCATCATGCACTATAAGAAAAATTCCACTTTTAGAAGCCCACACTAATTGCCACACAATAATCTCTGGCATTATGAATAAATTTCATTCAATTCATAGTTACTGCTAAAATAAAGTAAATGTCCTTAGTTGTAAACTAAGGACAGTGGCATTTTAATTATTTGATGTTTGTGTGAATAGCGAAATATGCGTTCGTGCATTTGCAAAGTATCCAAGCACAACCCATGATTTCCGGCAATTAATAAATTAGGTATCTAACAATTTAATTTAAAAAAAAAGTCCTTTTCAAATAATATGTTGATTGGGTTCCATCTTCACAGGCGCTGAATTTTTACCGGACA
>JBDTKB010000266.1:0-4090 GCA_039935555.1 Ginsengibacter sp.
TCGCCCTGATAATGGTTCTTCCTTTTCTTACTAATTGTTGTATTGTAGGCATTACTTTTACCCTAATTTTTTTGGACGGCAAAGGTAAGCGTAGGTTTGTGAAATTCCAAAACTATTTGGAGCTTTACGAAATTCTTCCTATCCCGCCCTATTTTGTGGAAGTTTTCAACTACACTGTAACCATCCAATCATATTTATCCTCCAAACTTCCAGATTTAATTCCGCTTAGGTGACTTTTTATTTCAGGAGCGATTTTCCAATTATCCGTATTAAAATTCATTACCAAATCTTTATAGCCCAGTTCTTTTACCATTGAAATCGTTGCCGCTGTACCGGTGCCAAAAACTTCAAGGAGATCTCGGGCTTTAAAGGCGGCAACAATTTCATCAATACTTAAATCTCTTTCTTCCACAATTAGATTTTTTTCCTTCAGAAGTTGAATCACGCTATCCCTTGTTACTCCAGCTAGAATAGCCCCTGAAGCGAGCCCTGGCGTAATTGCTTTATTGCCAATTATAAAAAAAATATTCATGGTTCCGCACTCTTGTACATATTTATGCTCAACTGCATCAGTCCAAAGTACCTGGTCATATCCTTTTCCTTTTGCCTCAGCGGTGGGCAACATTGCTGCCCCATAATTTCCCGCATTTTTCACATAACCTACGCCGCCTGGCACAGCTCTCACGTAATTTTCTTCAACATAAATCCGCATTGGAGCACTATAATATGGCCCAGTCGGACTTAATATGATCATGAATTTGTATTTAGCGGATGATTTTACTCCTATCATTTCATCAGTACTAAACATAAATGGTCTGATATATAAGGAATGCTCGGGCCTATTTGGTATCCAGTTCTTATCTAATTTAACAAGTTGTTTCATGCCCTCAATAAAAATTTCTTCCGGAACTTTAGGCATAGCCATTCTTTCAGCAGAAATATTAAAGCGCTTAAAATTTTCCATTGGCCTGAAAATTCTGGCTTCGCCGGCCTGATTCTTATAGGCTTTCACTCCCTCAAAAATTGCCTGCCCGTAATGTAATGCAGCAAGTGAAGGTGATAAAAGCAAAAGCTGGTAAGGCTTTATTTCCACGGTCTTCCATTCTCCGTCTTCATAATCAACCTCCAGCATGTGATCAGTAAAATATTTCCCGAAAGGAATATTTTCAAGTATAGTGGATTGCAGTTTGCTCGTTTCCGCGCGGGTAATATTAAAATCGGCCGTCTCAATCATATCATTAAATTTGTAGCAAAGGAACGAAAAAAACTGGAGGTAAAATTGAATTATGGGTTTAGATGGTATACAATTAACTGGATTTTTGCGCGAGGCTTTCTTTAAGAATAGCCTGGTAGTTTTAGAAGAAGCTATTCCTAAAAGTATTTTAAAACAGGACAGTCAAATAAGATTTTTAGGAGAGAATAAAAAAGGAAGTATTTTTTTGGTAAATGACTCCCAGAATAAGTACCTGGACGATGTTCAAATGACATTTTTGTCCGATCTTTTATCGGCTTGCCAGCTAACCATGGCTGATATTGCCCTGGTTAATTTTTCTCATAATAATGATAAAAACTACCAGTTATTTACTGAACAGTTAGGAGCTAAAAAAATCCTAATGTTTGGTTTAACACCAAAGCAGTTGGATCTTCCGTTTGCCATACCTTTTTTTCAGATACAAAATTTTAATGAACAGGTGTATTTAATTTGTCCTTCGCTTCTGGAAATTCAGCAGGATCAATCGCTGAAAAAGCAACTTTGGGACAACCTTCAAAAGATCTTTACTATTAAAAAGAAGAAATGAGGACGCTCGTATTTGCAACAAACAACTTAAATAAGGTAATTGAATTAAGAAGCATTTTAAAAAGAAAATATAAAATATTGTCCCTTTCAGAAGCAGAAATTGATATAGATATTCCCGAACCACATGCCACTTTAGAAAAAAACGCCATTGAAAAATCCAACGTAATTTATCAACTCACTAAAAAAAGCTGTTTTTCAGAAGATTCAGGCCTGGAGGTGAAGGCGTTAAATGGTGAACCAGGAGTAAAAAGCGCAAGGTACGCAGGTGAGCAAAAATCTGACGATGACAATATTGATAAATTGCTTCTCCATCTTAAAAATAAGGAAGATCGGTCGGCAGCCTT
Organism: Ginsengibacter sp.; assembly: GCA_039935555.1. Classification (GTDB taxonomy): domain Bacteria; phylum Bacteroidota; class Bacteroidia; order Chitinophagales; family Chitinophagaceae; genus Ginsengibacter. Next base: position 2,143 of record JBDTKB010000266.1, read on the forward strand.
CAAAACTGTTATTTCTTTAACCATTAAAGGAAATCATTTTATATTTGAAGGCGTTTGTAATGGCTCGATTGTAGAAAAAAGAAGAGGTAAAAATGGATTTGGTTATGACCCGGTATTTATGCCACAGGGGTCAACAAATACTTTCGGTGAAATGATTTTAGATGAAAAGAATAAATACAGTCATAGAAAAAAAGCTGTTGAAAAATTGATCGAATTTTTGGAAAAGGCTGACGATCCTGCTCTCGGCTTATGATAAAACCTAAAGAATCTTGAACGGACAAAGCAACCATACTCCTTCTGAAAGCGACTTAATACAAGGTTGTATAAATGGCGACCGGCAAATGCAGGAGCTTCTATATAAACGATTTTCTTCAAAAATGTATGGCGTTTGCCTTCGTTACTCAGGTAGTGCTGATGATGCAAATGATTTATTACAGGAAGGATTTATCAAAATTTATAAAAACCTTGGTAAATTTAGAGGAGAAGGCTCCTTTGAAGGATGGATAAGAAGAATTTTTGTAAACACAGCCATTGAACACTTTAGGAAAAAAGTAAAACTTTACAATGTATCAGAGGTTCAGGAAAGTACCATGGAAGACACCGACATTAGTGTTTTAGATAAATTGGCTGTAAAGGATATCATAGTACTTGTAAATGAATTGGCGCCGGGATATAAAACTATTTTTAATATGCATGTGATAGAAGGATATTCCCATAAAGAAATTGCAGAAATTCTGGGTATTAATGAAGGTACGAGTAAATCGCAATTGGCAAGGGCTAAAGGCGTTTTGAAAAAATCACTCGACAAAATGATCAATAAAACAACCAACGACACAATTAACAATTAACCGGTTTTATGCAGGATTTTAAAAACAAATTATTGAATTACGAACAAGAACCACCCCCAGAAATATGGGAACGAATTAATACAGAGCTTGATACAAGTGACCATAAAACATCTCCAATACGCGGTTTTCGCCGCAGGTCTAAATTAGTTTTTTATGGAATAACTGCTGCCGCTTCTCTAATTATTATTTTCCTTTTATCTGTTGTTTTTGATGGATCAAAAGAAAATAATGGCGATAACAATTCATTAGCTTCCACTGAAACCGGCAAAGGAAATTCAGTTTCTCAAAACACAAAAGATTCCATTAAACTCAATAATAAAACTTTAGAAGACATCATTAAATCTTCAAAAGATAACAAGCTAATCGCTCAAAATTACCGGGGAGCATCTAATCAACTAAAAAAATATATCACGATTTCCGGGCCAAGCGGGCAGCCCGTAAAAATCTCTCCTAAAGTTGCCACTTTAATTGTTTCTGCCGATAATGAGTACCCTCCAAAACCTGTGTGGAACAAAAAAATTGAAAAGTGGAAACAAATAATGCTCAACACAACGCTTTCGCCTACTTCTACTAATCTTTTGGATATTGCTCAGCTTACATCCAACCTTGATAATAATGAGTAAACCCGGTTCTGTGTATGGCACGAATTAGAATTGAGCTACCCGAAAAATGTCTCGCTACTTTTAATATTCCAATCAGGATTACAGATATAAATTACGGAAACCACGTTGGCAACAATGCTCTGGTGGAAATAATACATGAAGCGCGTATGCAATTTTTGCGGGAACATAATTTCACCGAGTTAGATGCTGCCGGAACAGCACTTATCATGAATGAGTTGCTCGTGGAGTTTAAGAGCGAAGCTTTTTATAAAGATATTCTTGAGGTTAAAATTTTTGCGGGCGAAATCACCAGAGTCGGTTTTGACATTTACTATTCTGTTTCAACGGTAAGAAATAATCAACCGTCCCTTATCGCCTACGCGAAAACAGGAATGGTTTGTTTTAATTACAGAGAAAAAAAAGTAGAATCAATTCCAGCCCGCCTAAAAAATATTTTATCTGATTAATCTTCATTCCAAATCTTCCAGCTTTCTTCTG
>JBDTKB010000267.1:0-2853 GCA_039935555.1 Ginsengibacter sp.
GGACGCTCAACAAAAAAAATGAATCAACAGTTTTTAAAAAATGTGGGACTAACAAATGATAAAAGCTGGATGTTTGAAAGGTTCATTACTGTTGGTTATTCAGCTTTGGTCGATTTTACGAAAGTCACGCCCGTTCCGGACGTGATTTCTGATGCCTGCGATTGGTTTGGCATAAATGATGTTCCGGAAATGATACTTGACCACAGCCAAATTTTTAAAGAAGCGTTACAAAATTTGCGGCGCCAGCTAAATTTTCACCCGGTTGGTTTTAATCTTTTGCCGAAAAAATTTACAATGCCGGAATTGCAAAAATTATACGAAACAATATTAGATAAGAAATTGGACAGGCGAAATTTTCAGCGTAAAATTTTATCAACGGGCATTGTTACAAGGCTTAATGAAATAAGGAAAGATGTTGCACATAAGGCGCCTTATTTTTATAAATTTGATATTCGCAAATATGAAAAAGCGTTGAAGGCAGGCATGGGTTTTGAATTATAATTATTTAAACGAGTACCAGGTAAATGGATCGCAAAAATTTTCTGTCTGCAATAATTCCTCTTTCTGCCTCCGTAGCTGCAGTTGCAAAAGGCAAAGTTGTTTCAAAGGAAAAATTTTCTTTAATTGAGGACGGGACATTGCATAAAATTCCTGCGTATTTAAAGCCGGGCGACCTTATAGGAATTACGTGCCCTTCAGGTTATATTATGCCCGAAGAGGTGCTACCCGCAGTAAATAAAATGAAGGAGTGGGGATTTAATATTCGTATAGGTGATACCGTTGGTAAGCGGGATTTTACCCTGGCAGGCGATGATGAAGAGCGCGTTAAAGATTTTCAAAACATGATTGACGATCCATCGATAAAAGCGATCATGTTAGGCCGTGGTGGTTATGGGGCTGTAAGAATAATTGACAAGATTAATTTTGAGAAATTCGTGAAGAACCCAAAATGGATTATTGGATTTAGTGATGCAACTGTATTTCATTGCCATATAAATAAAAACTTTGGTATTGCTTCGATCCATTCAAAAATGTGCAACAGTTTTCCGTCAGATTGGAGCAGTGCTGAACAAAAACAATTAGACTCAATTGATTCAATAAGAAAATGTTTGATTGGGGAGAAAATGACTTATGAAACTTTGCCTGGCAGCAATAACCGCGCAGGAGCCGAAGATGGTGTATTAATTGGCGGTAATTTATCAATATTAGAAAACCTGGCTGCATCAGATTCGGATATTAGTACGGACTCGAAAATATTATTTATTGAAGAAGTAGAAGAATATCTTTATAACATTGACAGGATGTTGTGGAATTTAAAAAGGAGCGGCAAATTTGATAAGCTCAAAGGTTTGATTGTTGGTGGATTTAATAAAATAAAGCCAGATGATCCGGGAGAAGATTTTGGAAAAACCGTTTACGAAATGGTTCTTGAAAAAGTGAAAGAATATAATTACCCGGTATGTTTTGATTTCCCGGTTGGCCACCAAAAAGAAAATTATGCTTTAAAGTGTGGGGTAAAACACAAGCTAGCAGTATCAGGCGATTTGGTGCAGGTTAAAGAAATTTAAAAACGCCGATAAAGAATTTTTAATTAGCAAAAGTTCATTTAAGAATACGGCATTCAACAAAATAATTTCAAAAGAAATACCGTTTGATTAAAATACCTCCATATTTAAAACCCGGTGATAGTATTGGGATAATTTGTCCTTCGGGATATATGCCATACGATACGGCGGTAATGGCTATTGAAACCCTGGCAGAATGGGGATTTCAAGTCGTTCCGGGTAAAACGCTGGGACACCAGTTTAATTATTTTTCAGGCACCGACGACGAACGATTGGCCGACTTGCAAATGATGATGGATGATGATAATATTAAAGCGATTTTTTGCGCGCGCGGCGGTTATGGAATGGGGCGAATTATTGACGACATTAAGTTTAAAAAATTTGAAAAAAAACCGAAATGGATTATAGGCTTTAGCGATATAACGGTACTTCAGAGCCACTTATATTCTTGTTACAAAATTGCATCACTTCATGCTCCAATGGCTGTAGCGTTCAACGATGCGGAAAGTACGAATCCATACATTCAAAGCCTTCACGATGCATTAATCGGGCGGCGTGCAAACTATACAAATACAGGAAATTCTTTGAATAAAAAGGGCAACGCATCAGGTGTTTTAGTTGGAGGAAATCTATCGATTCTCGCACATCTCTTAGGTACGCCATCTGAAATTAAAACAACCAATAAAATTTTATTTATCGAGGACGTTGGCGAATACATTTACAACATCGACCGTATGATGTACCAACTAAAGCGAAATGGAAAACTGGATGATCTTGCCGGGCTAATAGTTGGAAAATTTACGGACATGAAGGATACAACGATTCCGTTTGGAACGAGCGTGCAAAAAGCAATCTTCGATATTGTAAAAGATTATGATTATCCTGTTTGCTTTGATTTTCCTGTAAGCCACGATAAAGAAAACTACGCACTGAAAATTGGCGTTGACTATAAATTATCAGTATCATCTACACTTGTTTCCTTAAAAGAAATATAGAAAACTATATTTGCTTCATGAAGTTTTCGATCATCCGTTTTTTTAAATCAACATTTATCCGGCTTAGGTTGCACGTACTTTTTTCCTGGGCTACAGGATTGTGGCAACAGCAAGTGTGGATGACAAAATTATCAAAATGGGTAAGTGAGAACAGGAATATAGCGTTTAACGATTTTCCTTCTAAGTGGGATTATACCAAGCGGTATGATCTTTATAAATATGTAATTAAAAAAGAGATATTAAGCCTTGATATTAATTACATGGAATTCGGTGTTGCCGACGGGCATTCCTTT
>JBDTKB010000268.1:0-8499 GCA_039935555.1 Ginsengibacter sp.
ATTTTATAATAGTCATGAGAAAATTGCCCGGGGTCATTTCTTAAACGGGTTTCATAATGCGCATATTGATACCGCACCCCTACGAATTTACCGTTGTGGGTTGGAAACAAACCGATATAAAAACCGCCCACACCGCAGCCACAAATGGGACATGCAAATGAAGCTGATATGATGAAAAACAAAAAAAAAGACAGAGATAACCTTTTCATACTTTAGGAATTTGGAATAAATAATTTTGTTCGCAAAACTATGCTTTAGGAACGATAATAATTTGAAAAGGGTTGTGGCTCGGTAAAAAATACCAGGTACGCATTTTTAAAATTGCTGTTCATGTTGAGTTAGTTTCTCGTAATAAAATATCATTAATTCTCTACAGCATACCTTTAATTATGTCAAATAGTTTTTTCGCATACCTGCAACAGTTGGAGTTACTGGCTTTTTTTTCCGGCTATCCCCTGGTATATGCTGTTATAATTTATTTCGCCGGCGCTAAAAGAACGACCAATAATTTTAAGGCCAGGATGGTTTCTGTTTTACCTTATGCCTATGCACTTATAGGAACACTTTATCTCGGACTTCAATTAAAAAAAATATATTTTAATTACTCATCAGAAAATATAAAACATATGATGGATGCGCCCTGGCTGATGAGCTGGGCGCTTCTTTCCATATTTTTCTGGATACCTGCTATCGCCAAAAAAAGAATTTTAAGCCTGCTACATAGCCTTGTTTTCTTTTTCTTTTTATTGAAGGATTTCGTATTACAATTTACCCGGTCAATTGACGAAAGTATTGTAAACAATGATATGAGAATATATACGATTAGCCTGCTTTTAAATATTGGAGCTTTTGTGCTCATGTTATTATTATCCATTCTCATCTCCTCCCTAAATAAAAACAAAAATTAAGATCACATTTTGCGACTACGGGTTACCGTTAGTAATAGTAATTTTTCCACTATTATATAAACCATAGCAATCTAAATAGTTGATTTTATCTTCCCGTCTGTGTTCCCGGTAATCCTCTCTCTGCTTTGTAGCACAAGTCATATTAGTGACTGATTATAATCATGAAAATATTAATCTGCCCAATATAGTTTCGTGTTTTTATACAATTATTCAATCGTAAAAAATTTAATATGAAACTGCTCAACAACAAATCACTGCTTTTAATCGCCATAATTTTAATAAGTGGTTATGGCTATATGGCCAGTTGTACTCATAAAGACCTAATACTTCCAGACCAATCAACAGGCTCTGTTATTATTAATCGGGGCAATGCTGTTTTTTTGCCCGGAACCGAAACCAAAGGCGATACTACACAATGGAAAATGGACCAGGTACATTCCAGTGTATTATGGTCAGGTGATTACCTGGAACAAGGCGCCTTGCTAACAGGCAGGTTTAACTCGTTTGGTTTGAATAGTGTTCCTGCTTCGGCAAAGCAATCGTATGTTACAACTGGTCAGCCCTTGCTGGATACATCATGGGCATTCTATGAAAACGACCCCACAAAAACTTACTTCGCCGGCTATGTTCAAATGAATACATCTAATACAGGAGAACCCGGGAGAGATGCAGGATGTTATTTAGGATATGTAGCTGCACCGAAAATAATTACCGGTACACAAAACCTGCAAGACTCTAACTTAGCCGTTATCAGAACCACTAAAGTAGAACTTGATCCCAAAAGCGCCGGCTATATCGTAACAATGGTAATGAGTTGGAAAGGTTTACTTTCCGCATCTCACGATACCACTCTTAACGGAACACTTTCTTATGTAAAAAGGTCAACGATTGGATCAGGTACTGCTTCCGCTTATGATGTATTTGGTTTGCAATTAAACTTTCAGTTCAACTGCAGATCTTTTGGGATGACTACGGCTGAAATATCAGATATTATCTCGGTCCAGTGCAATATAAATTTCAATAATAAATAATCATCCAAAATTTAATTATAATGAAACGATTATTAATAAATGTGGCGCTGTTGTTCTTTATTAGTTTTGGGTTGAGCAGTTGCTACAAAGATGTAATTCTACCTAATGTGGTTAGTACCAAGCCTGCGCAGTATGTAAGTTTTAGTGGCGAGCTTGTACCCCTATTCAGAACAAATTGTGCCCTATCCGGCTGTCATGTTGCCGGGTCACAGGCGCCTTATTTAACAGCCGATAAAGCGTATCAGCAACTTTTGGGCGGGTTCGTAAATACTATTAAACCAGACCAGAGCGAATTATATATCCAAATAAATGGAAACATGGAAGTGCATATTCCTAATGCTGACGACCGGCAAAAGATATATGACTGGATAAGAAATGGCGCACCCAATAATTAACTGATTTTTAAAAATTAATCAAATGAAAAGAAATATAAATAAAACAAAAAGATGGTTGATGTTTTGCGCCTATCTTATCGGTTTATTGTTATTAATAAATACCAGAGGTTTTGCCCAGGATGACAGCACTGCTGCTGCTACAACAGTTGAGGCGCCGGTAAGGCATAAACCTGTAAAAAATACATTTCGAAGTGTATGGATCATCGATGATCAAACGGTAATGGTTCCGATAAAAGGCACTTTCGAGTCAGACATTCAACATAGATTTGGCACAGTTGAAAATGGTGTTAAAGATTTATTTGGGCTCTATGAATCAGCTAATATGCGGCTTGGGTTTAGTTATGCACCCATTAATAATTTAAACCTGGGTTTCGGAGCTGCAAGAAACAGCGGTAATATGCTTTTGGATGGAAGCGCCAAATATGCTCTTTTAAGGCAAACGAAAGGAAAATATCCCGTTAGTGTTACTTATTACGGTAATATGGCATACGGAACAAAAGCCGATCCTGATCATTTTCTCTACACTTACCAAACACAACGTTGGTCATTCTTCAACCAGATAATAATTGCCAGGAAAGTTTCAGATAACCTTTCCGTGCAGGTAAGTGGCAGCATATCTCATCAGAATTCAGTTCCCGGCTTTTACGCCCAAAAAGATACAAATACATTCGTATATAAAGAACAAAAGTTTGACCTCTTTGCTGCATCAGTCTGTGTAAGATATAGATTAACAGAAGTAACTTCAATCATTGTTGATTATGACCAGCCGCTTACAAGATTCTCCACTGATAACCCGCATCCCAATTTGGCGTTTGGTTTCGAGTTTAATTCAAGCGGCCATACCTTCCAATTGTTTGCAGGTAACTATACGCTTCTGAACCCGCAACAGAATGGGCTTTATAATACCAACAACCCATTTGGTTTTACACAAACAGGCGGTACAAAAGTTAAAGGTGGTCAATTTGTAATTGGATTTAATATCACGAGGTTGTGGAACTTTTAAAAAAAGTGATGAACATGTTTCTATAAAATCCATAATTCGAAAATTCTAGTAAACCCTAAATTGAATTTCAATTCAGGGTTTTTACTTTTATATTCCATTTGATATAAAATTATTTCTATGTTACTAACAATAGAGCAAAATAATGACAGTAATTTTCAGCTTCCTTTTATATGAAAAAAAAACTTCCAAACATCACTTCTTACATCCTTGCAACCTATAGCGCATTTACGCTGATCCTATTCACGTGTTCGTGTTCAGAAACATCTGAAAAAAATAACCAACAAGAAGTAAAAAGCCCGCAAAAGAAACACCAGATTATAAAAAAGCCGGGTTCCAGTTTTAGCGATACAATTGTTGTTACCGCCAATTCTGCTGTGTTTTACAATCCCGATTCACTGCAAATGGAAAAAATAAAGGTGGTGAATGAAAAAGATATTTTTGACATGCTCACGCACGACTGTCATTACCAGCAGCAAAATGCACGCATGGTGATTAAAAAATACTGGCCTCAAATAAAGATCATTAAAGCCTCGAAAGCCAGGTACCTTTTATTTGTCAAAATAAATAAAACCAAAATATACATTGATCTGAATGACAAGAACGATATATGTGGTTTATTTCTGTTTAACGGAAAGAAAGATCCTGTGCTTGTTGATATGCCTAACGTGGATACAGAACTTGGATTTTACTTTTCAAAATGAATTAGGTAATTAATTCTGAGCCGCTTGCCTGAAAAGGGGTTGGCTATTTCAATTCTCTCCACTAAAATTGCAGTCCTCGTGTCAACTTTTACAGCTATGATTTAGATCATCTATCTGAGTGACTAACCTCAGAAGATTTGGTTTTATGTGAACCTACTTTCGTGTATTATAAAAAAGCAGTCATTTTCTACCTGCTTAAAAAATTAAGTAAACAACTATTTATATGAAAATGTTTCACCAAAAATCCTTTTGGATCTTAACCTCAGCACTTCTATTTGTAGGGTATTGGGTAAGCTGTACCAAGCACGACCAGGTTCTTGTCGTAAATAGCAGCTCAGATAATTCAACAGTCCTGCAGTCAATTAAAACAACTACGCCACCAACCTTGGATGGCAACGTGGATGCTATTTGGGATAAAGCAACCAAGCTTAGTATTTTGCCAACGGTGCCTGATCCCGGCAACGGATTATTTTCTGGTTATAGTGGCCAGCAATATTCTGCCACAATTCGTTCCTTGTACGATGATAACAGTATTTATTTCCTGGTGGAAATTCAGGATGCTACACAAAGTGTAAATACGTCGCCATGGTATTTTAACCCGGCCGCTAATGTTGCCGGAAAAACGGGCTGGACAAAAGAACCTTCAAGCAACACCTATGATGCGAGCGGAGTTTTATCGAGAACTGGCTTTGGCGAAGACAGGTTGGCTATGTTATGGAACATTGATAATTCCACCCCAAAATTTACTTCACAAACGTGTTATGCCAGTTGTCATTTGTTTACTCCATATACCGATTATTCAAAAACACCAGCGGTATATACTGCTAATGCAAGCGGTAATCATTATACTAACGGTGCTTCGGAAAAAATTGATATGTGGTGGGCGCGCTTGGGTTATATAAGTAAAGATCCTACGCTTCATTATATGGATGATAACTACCAGGATTGGGCTGGCGGCCCTACTTATACCAATGTTACCGGTGGTAATGGAAATGGACGACATGTAGACGGTATTGTTCCTGACGGCACTTATTCCAGCACCTGGCCTTATCGTCCAAATTATACGTCATCTCCTGTTCAGGGTGAAGTTAGTAATTCACAAAATTTAAAATTAGATGGTACAGGTGCTACTGTTGCAGTACCTATTTGGGTAGTGCCAGCGGCTAAAAGCGCCGGTTATATTTTGATTGCGGATACTGCAAGTGGGAAAGCTTTAAAAGTAATGCAGGTGAGTTCTTCTGGTGTTTTAACTTTTAGTGACGGTACAACAACAATAGATCCTTCGGTAGGTACGGATTATCAGAAAACCGGTGATGCCGCGTCAGGACCAACAGCAGTCAATTCTATTCCATCTTATATAGGCGTTCCTCTGATTGGTGCCCGCGCAGATATTTCCGCAGCTGCGGTTTATGCTGGTTCCGGTTGGGTTCTGGAATATAAACGCGCACTGAAAACTTCGGATGCTTTAAAACAAGACATTGATTTTTCCAGCTTGCAAGACCAGGTATTTGGAATTGCCATTTGGAATAATTCTAATTACCAACATGGTATTCAACCAAACTTAACCTTGACATTTAAGAAATAGTTGGTTTGCTGTTATTATAATCATTGAAAAAAGAAGATCATGTCAAAGATGAAAATAGGAATTGGATTAATATTTATCATGGCTTTTGTAATAACAATCGCCGGCTGTTCCAAAACCACAACGGTAATTATTGATGCCTCACCGGCTATAACCGAAACGGTACAATTTTCAAAAACTATTGTACCTATATTGACCCAGAGTTGCGCTGCAAGTGGATGCCATGGAGGAAGTGTTGCACCAAATTTAACTGAGGCAAATGCTTACAATTCTCTTGCTACCGGTAACTTTTATAACCTGGCAAACCCTTCAAATAGCTCAATCTATTTATGGCTAACAGGCAAAAAATCAGCGTCTATGCCCCTTGGAAGCGCCAATAATCCCCAAAATATAAATGCATTGATGCTTGCGTGGATTACACAAGGCGCCAAAAACAATTAAAACACAAAACAATGAAAAAAAGAAATACCTGTTACCTTATGATGCGCGCCGTAGCCTTGTGCTTCCTTGTAATTATAAGTAATGGGGTAAGCGCACAAAGCAAGTCAACCGGCGACAGTACTACCGTTGTTGACAGTGCAACTGTTACTAAAACTGATAGTACCTCCAGTGAAGATAGCTCCGTTTCTGCTCCTATAAATGAAAAGAAATCTTTTGTAAAAAATACGTTTGAAGGTGACTATTTAATAGATAATCAAACCGTAATGGTGCCGGTTAAAGGAAGTTTCGTATTTGCGATGCAACACCGGTTTGGAATAGCAAGCCATGGGTTTAAAGATATGTTTGGACTTTTTGCTTCTGCAACAATCAGGTTGGGGTTCGCCTATGTTCCGGTAAAAAACCTGGAAGTAGGGTTTGGTGCCTCAAATGACAGGATGCAGGTTGACTGGGATGTTAAGTATGCATTAATCAAGCAAACGAAAGACGGCAGCATGCCGGTGAGTGTTACCTATTTTGGAAATGCAGTAATGGATACCAGGAAGCAAGATGCGACAACGTTATTTTCAAGTTTATCGGACAGGTTTAGTTTTTTTAACCAGGTGATAATTGCAAGAAAATTTTCTGATAAATTTTCTTTCCAGGTAAGTGCAAGTTTATCACATTTTAATAATCTTCAGGGCTATCTGGATACTTCGGGTAAAGTACAACCACTTATGAAGAACGATCATTTCGCAATATCATTTTCCGGCAGATATAAGTTTACGCCACAAACATCCATCATCGCTAATTATGATCAGCCGCTAACGCAGCATCCTTTTAATAATCCTCATCCCAATATTAGCCTTGGCCTTGAAATGAGAACGAGTGGACATGATTTCGAAGTATTCATCGCAAATTATAGCCATATACTACCGCAAAACAATGCATTATTTAATCAAAATGATTTCACTCATGGCCAGTTTTTAATTGGCTTTAATATCACCAGGCTTTGGAATTTTTAAACCATAAAAATGGAATTGTATCTATTAATCAATTAATAAAAATAAAATGAAAACAAAATTCTTTTTGACGACAGCGCTGATTTTTGCAGGAGTACTAATTTTTAGTGTTATTACCGCCTTCCAGCAAAAAAAACCTTGGGTGGTTCCCGATAAATATGAAAAGATGAAAAACACTGTGGCTTCCAATGCTGAATCACTCAAGAATGGCAAGGAACTATGGACGAGAAATTGCCAGTCCTGCCACGGCAAATCAGGCCACGGTGATGGTTCAAAAGCTGCCCAATTAAAAACGGAACCAGGTAACCTTTCATTGCCTGAAGACCAGAAGCAATCTGATGGATCTCTGTTTTATAAAATATCTGAGGGTAGGGATGATATGCCCAACTTCAAGAAAAAAATTCCCGACGCAGAAGATATTTGGAGTGTTGTCAATTACATAAGGTCGTTTAAGAGTTAAATAAATTTAATTAAGTGATCTAATAAATCATTAAAGAAAAATGGAAAACGAAACTAAACAAACCAGGAAAAAATTCATCGGAGCAAGCATTTCTGCGGCGGCATTGCTTACGGCTTTCAAATTTTTTATCCCCGGGAAGAAGAAACAATCAAGCGTAGTAAAAATGCTTACTCAAGATGGAACCCTGGTAGAAGTTAATGTTGCAGCCCTACCGCGTAAGAAGAAAAAAATTACGAATAAGGAAATGCAAAGCTGGATCAAACCAAAAGAAGTCTAATCAACAAACCTGTAAAATGAATCAAGAAAAATCACGCCGTGAATTTTTGGCGGCGGGTCTTTTAACAACTTTAGCCGTTGCGTGTAACACTAAGAAATCACCTTTTCCCGACAGTACCGATGTGATAGCATCAGGGAAAAAAGTAAAATTGCTTTCCGTTGATGGTGACATTGTAGAAGTGGATGAGGCATTTTTAAAGCCTGTGCCCCACATGCCATCAGTAAGTAATTCTGAAGCAAGAAAAGGAATTCCGGGCAAAAAATTTGCAATGGTCATTGACCTTTCAAGATGCAAAAACGTTAAAGCCTGCCAGGCATCCTGTAATCATGCACACCATGTAGAAGACGCTCAAAATTGGATAAAGGTATACCCGATGCAGGACGCTAAAACGGAAGCTCCTTATTGGCAACCGACTACTTGTATGCATTGCGATGAACCGCCTTGCGTAAAAGTATGCCCGGTAGATGCGACCTTCAAAAGGCAGGATGGCATTGTATTAATTGATAGTGACAGGTGTATTGGCTGTCGTTTTTGTATGGCTGCATGTCCTTATTCCACAAGAGTATTCAACTGGGGCGAACCAGATTTGCCGGCGAATATCGCTGATCAACCTTACAATGCAGAAACAAGCGTACCGCAAAAAAAAGGGACAGTTGGTAAATGCGATTTTTGCCCGGATATGACACGGATGGGTATGCTGCCA
>JBDTKB010000269.1:0-4345 GCA_039935555.1 Ginsengibacter sp.
TTAAATTAAATCCTTCCGTGAGCACACACGAAGCGATCAATAAAATAGGAACAGTTTTCAAAAGTTTCAATACAGAACAACCTTTTGAATACACGTTTGTGGATGATGATTATGCAAAGAAATTTGAAACCGAGGAACGTATTGAAAAGCTTGCGGGCATATTTGCCGCATTGACAATTATTATTTCATGCCTTGGATTATTTGGGCTCACATCATTTGTAGCAGAACAGCGTAAGAAAGAAATTGGCGTTAGAAAAGTGTTGGGCGCTTCTGTGACTAATTTATGGAATTTACTTTCGAGGGATTTTGTAATGCTCGTAATTATTTCTTTCATTATTTCTGTACCGCTGTCTTACTACTTTATGCATAACTGGTTGCAGAGTTATGATTACAGGATCGGTATACCGTGGTGGATTTTTGTTGTGGCAGGTTGCGGATCAATGCTGCTTACTTTACTTACGGTGAGCTTCCAGGCAATAAAAGCAGCCGTGGCCGATCCGGTTAAAAGTTTAAGAACGGAATAATTCTTTTCATAATGAAAGAGAAAAAAAACAGCAATCTTTTATTGTAAACACCTGAATTTAGATTCAAATAAATGCCAATTTTTTTTTGTGAAAGCCGCCCAAAGAACCAACTTCAAAAGTGAGTGACACAACGAATATGCCTAATGTACCTTAGCCCGTAACCAAAACATTTTTCCGTTTCTTCAGCAATGGCTAATAAAAGTATTTTCAAAAAAAAATAAAAACTGCTGTAAGGATTTTATTAAGTTAGCGACTAAGTATGCGAATGTACAATTGCTTGATATGGAAATAAAAGAAATTCAAATTGAAACGACCCAGGCGAACCCGCATCATTGGGTAATGAAATATGCGGATTACTTATATAACTATTGCCTGGTAAAATTAAATGATACCGAGCTGGCAAAAGATCTCGTGCAGGAAACGTTTTTAGCGGCACTGGAAAAAGTTGAAAACTTTGAAGGAAAAAGCACAGAAAAAACGTGGCTTACTTCAATTTTAAGAAATAAAATAATTGATATCTACCGCCGCAAGTCTTCACCATTAAGCAACCTGCACTGTAATAGCGATTGTGAAATAAAGCATGATTTTTTTCAGCAGGAAGATGGCCATTGGAACATTGAGCAACGGCCCCGTGAGTTTGGCATAAGTGACCGCCATACTATTGAAAATAAAGAGTTCCAGCACATATTACAAAAATGTTTACAAAAATTGCCGCCTCTGTGGCATGCTATTTTTACGATGAAGTTTATGGATGACCAGGAAGCGGTAAAAATATGCAGCGAGTTAAAAGTTTCTTCATCAAATTATTGGGTAATTATTCATCGTACAAAGGTTAACCTAAGAGATTGCCTTCAGAAAAACTGGCGTTAAACTAAAAGTTATGTCCCTCAAAAAAACCGTTTATACCAACTGCGAAAAGGCTACTTTTTTAATAGAGAAGCAACAGGCAAGCAAGCTATCTTTTATCGAAACTCTTTTCTTAAAAATTCATTTGGCAGGTTGCTCAGTATGCAAGATATATAAAAGGCAAAGCGAAATTATTAACCAGGTTGCTAATAAATTATTTCATGCGCCTGCACATGCACAATCTAAGCTGGATGATGAAAGTAAAAAAGAAATGCAGCATCGCATAGACGAAAAGTTGGGAAGAAAATAAAAATAATTGTAAGGTTTCTTTCCATTAAGCGACTAAGATTATAAACTGGTAAAAAATAAAATTATTATGAATACGGTAATCCTGAATGAACATACAGAACGAGGTTTACGGCTTGAAAACCTTGGGATAAAAATTATAAGATACGGCCTTGCAATAGTCCTTATATGGATTGGAATTTTGAAATTTACCTCTTATGAAGCCGAAGGAATAAAGCCTTTGGTCGAGAACAGCCCTCTTTTGTCCTGGACGTATGGCCTGTTTGGTGTAGAAGGATTTTCAAAGGTATTGGGCATTATTGAAATAGCATTAGGGGTTCTTATTTGCTGCAGGCCCTTCTCTCCAAAAATTTCCGCGATAGGAAGTATCGGCGGCATCATCACCTTTATAGTAACAATAACTTTTTTGCTTTCTACTCCTGGCATCATACAGCAAGGATATAGTTTTCCATTCATTTCACCCATGCCCGGCCAGTTTATCATAAAAGATTTTGTATTGCTCGGCGCTTCAGTTTGGACTGCGGGCGAAGCTTTGAACGCTTCGAAGAAAGTATAAAGTTTACCCGTCTCTTTTTAACCAACAACTTTTAAACAAGCAACGTAACGACTGTAATGTGCGGTGGTAATAGCCATGCTTATTAATGCGTACAAACTCCTTTTGAATATTTGTTCAACGTTAGGAATTATATTTTATAAATAAAAAAAACAAAACATGAAAACAAAATTTTGGGCAATTAGCGCATTGGCATTGTGTGGTTGTTTTGCAATAACAAGTTGCAATAAACATCACGAAGGAGAGCCTGGTAACAATAAAGTTGCCGGCTATTTATATACTTCAACAAATGGCGAAGGTACCAACCAGGTAGTTAGATTTACACGCCATAACGATGGTTCACTAACAGATGAAAAAGAATATAGCACTAACAGTAAAGGTGGCGCTAATACCGCAGCAGGAGGTGATGCACATGGTGACTACGACGCAGAAGGCGGCGTACAGATCATTGGCAACTATTTATTGGCAGTGAACTCCGGCGGAAATGACATCTCTGTTTTTAGCTTAGATAAAAAGAACGGTAATCTTTCGCTTAAAAACAATGTAAGCTCCGGTGGTAAAAGGCCCGTAAGTATTGCCTATACTCCAAAAGGTAATAGTGGAAAAGAGTATTGGGTGATGATAGGCAATCAATGGGATAACCCAAACATTCAAAAAGATGGTGCCGCCATTCAGCGTTTTCCTAATGATGCTTTCTTTCAGCAAGATCTTACATTGCCTGATGCTTCAGACAATGAAAGGAACCTCACCTTGTTTACATTTAACTCCGAGACTGGTGTTTTAATTATGAAAGCGCAGATGGATAAATATGTAAGAGAAAACGGTGGCCCTTCGGCGGTACACTTTAGCGATGATGGAACGAAGGTGGCTGTGACCACGTGGGGTATAGCGCACTTTGATACAAAGGTGACCTCTACAAAAGAGCAGCATCCAAGCCGTGTATATATTTATGATTTTCGGGATGGTAGAGTAAGCGGCAAACGTTATTTTGAAGAGATAGGCATAGCTGGCAGTATTGGATTTAGCTGGGCAAGAAATAGTAACGGAAAAATGTATGTTTCTAATTTCAATGTGATACCGGAGAAAAGTGACAACAGCGTAACCGTGTTAAAAGACAATGGATCGGCTGTGACCAAGACTCAAAACTTTAGTGCAACTACTGCACAGGGAATTAATGAATCATGCTGGACAGCGCTTAGCGCAGCGGGTGATAAATTGTACGTAGCCAGTTTCCAAACTGACCTGGTAACTGTTTTCAATGCAAATAATTCAGGACTCGATTATGTATCCACTGTACCCAGGGGAGGCCTTGCTCCCAATGGTGATTCAAAAGAACTTTGGATATCACCAGACAATAAATATGTCTATAACCTGGGAGCGCTTCAGACTTTTAGTATTAATCGTTTTGACATAACAGGTAACTCAATTACTTACAAAACTCAAACACCTGTGACTGCCGCAGCTGCAAGCGCCGGACAGGTTGGAAAATATAATTTCTTAGGGTTGGTAGGTTTTGATGTTGAATAATAATTTTTGTGGTTAACTAATACAATGGTTTAAGATTTGATGACAGGGTCATCACGCGAGTGGTGGCTTTGTTGTTTTTAGCGGGTGTTATTTTCTTTCGCGTTGAGTTAAAAAAATGAATCCAATCCTCATACACCTTCTTAGATAAAATAATTAGAAGAGCAAAGTAACGGGCAGGCAGGTATTAATGCAAACGTCCCGGCTTACTTTAAATTTGCGTTAACTCCTCTCTCAATATTTTTCGTACATTTTCATAGAGATATTTATGTTATGAGGAAACTAATAATTCTTTCCGGTTTTTTTCTATTAAGCAATTATTGTCTTTGCCAGGTAAATCCCCTTGATGAATTTAATAAGGAGAGGACAAATATTACTAAACAAAGTATGGCTGTATTGGCAGGCTGGGGTGGTTTAAATCTTGTGTATAGTGGAATAGCAGCCGGCTCTGCAAGCGGAAGCGATCAATATTTTCATCGTATGAATTTAATTTGGGGTGGTGTAAATTTTTCCATTGGCACATTAGGTTTTCTGCTTACCAAAGGCGGCGCGGAGCTTAATTATTCGCAAACGCTACATAAACAAATGTCCC
>JBDTKB010000270.1:0-7501 GCA_039935555.1 Ginsengibacter sp.
AATGGTATGATGCCGGCGTCATCGGTGACGTTCATACTGTGTATTGCTGGACAGACAGGCCTGTTTGGCCACA
Source organism: Ginsengibacter sp. (assembly GCA_039935555.1). Lineage (GTDB taxonomy): Bacteria > Bacteroidota > Bacteroidia > Chitinophagales > Chitinophagaceae > Ginsengibacter. The sequence goes on from JBDTKB010000270.1 coordinate 74, forward strand.
GGGAATCCCGAGACCGACTGCAACGGCTGAAATTCCTAAGGAATTAGATTGGAATCTTTGGCTCGGCAATGCTCCCGAAAAAAATTATTTTGATAACCTTGTTCCATTTAATTGGCGTGGCTGGTGGGATTATGGAACCGGGGCATTGGGCGATATGGGTTGTCATATCGTTCAGCCAGCTTTTGCCGTACTCGATCTTAAATATATTAATTCCGTACAGGCTAGTGTGGGAAGCGTTTATGTAGGAGAATTTAAAAGAGGTTACTTTCCGGATAGCTGCCCGCCTTCAAGCCATGTAATAATGAAATTTCCAAAAACTGAAAAAACACAGGGGCCGGTTGAAGTGCATTGGATGGATGGTGGGATACAGCCTGAAAGGCCTGAAGAATTAGGCCCTAACGAAACATTTGGTGACGGTGGTAACGGTACTTATTTTATTGGAACAAAAGGTAAAATGATGTGCGGCACCTACGGAGCCAATCCAAAATTGCTTCCGATTTCAAAAACCAATGAAGTAAAAGTTCCGCAAAAATATCCGCGTGTACCTATGGGCGATAACGGGCATTACACACAATGGGTTGAGGGTGCAATTGCAGGTTATGGTAAAACACAATTAAGTTCGTCATTTGATGTGGCTGGCCCGTTAACCGAAGCATTATTAATGTCGAACCTGGCCATCAGGGGTTTTGATATCAGAAAACCAAAGGGCACTAACGGTTTCGACTATCCTGCCCGTTATGTTGAGCTTTTGTGGAATAATGACGATATGAAAGTCACCAACGTTGACGAAGTAAATCAATTTATTAAGCGCGACTATCGCCAGGGATTCGGTGTTACCTATAATGTATAATTTTAAAAAAATATTATTATGAAAAGAAGAGAAGCAGTACAATATATTTCCCTCCTGTTAGGTGGTACTATTGTAGGCAGCCATTATTTTTTAGAAGGCTGTAAAAGCAAAACAGGCGTTTCTATGACCTTCTCGCCTGAAGATGTAACAAACATGGATGAAATAGCAGATACTATTTTACCGCCGACAAAAACACCTGGCGCCAAAGCCGCGCATGTTGGCCAGTTCATGACTGTAATGGTAAATGATTGTTATGACGCAAACGATCAAAAAATATTTCATGAAGGACTTGCAACATTAGATGATTTTGCAAACAAGACTTATAATGATTCTTTCATAAAATTAAATCCGCAACAACGGCATGACCTGCTGGTGAAACTGGATGACGAGCAGAAGAATTATATGAAAAATAAAAAGAAAGAAGATCCTTCACATTATTTCCGCATGATGAAGGAACTTACTTTATTAGGATATTTTACTTCTGAAATTGGATGCACCCAGGCGAGGCGGTATGTTGAAACTCCGGGACATTACGACGGTTGCATTCCTTATAAAAAAGGAGACAAAGCTTTTGCGTAACCATAAACGGTCATCTTTTTTATTTTGATGAGTCTTTATGATTGCCTATAGTATCAAGATTGTGCGTTAGGTTAATTGCATTTGTTGTATCCGGAATGCCACCATTTGAATTCACAACACCTACCTCGTGATACGTAGGTGTTGAATCTGATTTGGCTTTTTTATCGCTGGACGCTTGGCATCCAAAAGCTGTTGTAGCCACGATCAATCCAAAAATTATGCTTTTCATAAATTATATTTATTTAAACTCTTAATATTTATTTCGAAACCTGGTACTATTTTTTTGTCAATAAAGGTGCCAAATAATAATATTTTTATCCTCCCTATAAACAATTCATTGCAAAGCTGCAATAGTAACCTCTTGTTTGAACAATTGAATGTTTGTATGTATTCTTAAAGGATAAAAAAATTATTATGAAAAAAATCCTGGTTCTTCTTTTAATTATTTCCTCGGTAAAAGGCATTGCGCAAAAAGATCAAACCTTTGATGGCCTTGATATGAATTTGGGAAATCTATTCATGCTTTCCGATGCAAAGACACGTTCTATAAGTCCTGAAAATTACAGTGGCGAGCCGGGTAAAGGCGGCATGACAACACTCGAAAACGGTACTGCAAGATCTGCGGCTCGCGACCTGGGGCAAGGTTGGAAAGTTAATCCCAGTGTGACTATTGAGCCGGGCCAGACTTTTACTGTTGCCGAGATAAACGGGCCTGGTGCCATTCAACATATTTGGATGACACCTACAGGCAACTGGCGATTTTCAATCTTACGCTTTTACTGGGATGATGAGACACAGCCATCAGTGGAAGTTCCCGTTGGCGATTTTTTTGGAATGGGTTGGGGCAAATACGCGCATCTAAATTCTCTTCCGGTAACTGTAAACCCGGGCAGCGCTTTTAATTGCTATTGGGTCATGCCTTTCAGAAAGAAATGCCGGATCACCATGGAAAATATCAATACTGAAAAAATGGTTTTGTACTACCAGGTCGATTTCACTTTAACTAATGTTCCAAAAGAGGCTGCTTATTTTCATGCCCAGTTTGGACGAAATAACCCCACTAACGGAGGCCTGTACACGCTGGTAGATGACATAAAGGGTAAAGGCCAATATGTAGGAACTTATCTCGCCTGGGGACTTACGAACAATGGCTGGTGGGGCGAAGGTGAAATAAAATTTTATATGGATGGAGACACCAAATTCCCGACAATAAATGGAACCGGAACTGAAGATTATTTTTGCGGTTCTTATGATTTTGAAAATCAAAAGACCCATCAATACGAACCTTTCTCAACAGCATACACTGGTTTGCCGCAGGTAATTATTCCAGATGGCTTGTACAATTCAACACAACGGTTTGGTCTATACCGCTGGCATATAATGGATCCAATTCGGTTTGATAAAGATTTAAAAGTTACGATCCAGGATCTTGGCTGGAGATCCAACGGAACCTATCTTCAACAAAAATCTGATATCAGTTCCACCGTTTTCTGGTATCAATCGGAGCCGCACACACCCTTTCCAAAACTGCCTTCAAAGAATGAGCTTGAGGTCAACTAGAAATTACAAGTCACTCAATCGAATTCTAATAAAACATTTCTCAATAAGAAAAAATAGCGATCTTATTTGCTTAAAAAATTGAAGTTGCATTCTATTACATTTGCCTTTAACATTTTTTGGTAGAATTATTGAAATCAAGTGGGAAAATAAAAATCAATGCATAAAAGCCGCCTTCTAATTTTTTTCTTTATAGTACTTATTGGGCTGTTTAGCTGTAGCAGGCGCTCGCATCCTTCAAGAAATAGCCCGGCAAGTACAGAAAATAATAATACAAATAACAATACAACTGATAACGCAACAATTGAAAGAAAAAGTGATTCATTGGCAACTGTAAAAAGAGCTATCGCCAGAAGAAAAGCGAAGGCACCTTTACCAAAAGTAATTTCAGTAAATGATGGCGCAGCGCATAAAAGTGTAGATGGAAGACTTTATTATGATGTGATGGGACATCGCTATTGGCGCAATTATCAAGATGGAAAATATTATTTATTCAATAAATCCATGTTCAACGATCCTGCTTTTAAGGCTCCAAAATAAACTTAATTTCATCTTGAATTAATACTTAATTCTTTTAGAATTTTCCCTGCCTCGGAATATAAATTTATTTCATCTTTTAAAACTTCCGCCGTACAACCATATTTTTCCAGGAAGGAGATCAGAATTTGCGATTCCACTAATCCTCTGCTGCATTCCACGCGCAAAATATTATCGCAATCGTCAAGATCGAAATTTGCTTCATAATGATAAAACGTTTCGTGAATTTTACTGATAAGCCATTTGGCCTGAAGCGAATCTTCGATATTTGTTTTGAAAACTTCTACCATTAATAAAATTATTTTATAGTTTTAATTACTTCTATTAGGTTTTTGAAACTATTTTACCGGCTCGTAAAAAAGTATAACCAGCCCGGTGCTACTCGTAATAGTTTTAATCAAATTTAGTTTTAAAGAACCTTTGTGATTATTAAAAACAGGCATGCCGGTTCCTAAAATTACGGGGTTAATAAAAAGATGATATTCATCAATTAGTTCAAGCGCTATCAGGTTAGATACAAAATCGCCACCACCATAGGCAACAATATCTTTTCCCTCCTGGTTCTTTAATTTTAAAATTTCTTCCTTAAGATCGCCCTTCGCCAGTTTCGTGTTTTTCCACGTCAATACCTCGGCGTCGGAATCATTAAGCGTTTTTGTAAAAACTATTTTAGAGGTGTCATCCATTTTTTCAGTAAACTTATCCGCAGTGTCTGGGTTTGCTGCCCGCGATGCCCAGGTAGGAATGAAACCCTGTGCAAGTTTACGCCCAAGAACAATACAATCGATCGGTTCGGTTATACCAATTACATAGTTTGTAATCGCATCATCCCATTTCCAAACCATCCAATCCATTTCGCCATTAGGCCCAGCCACAAAACCGTCCACGGAAACCTGCATCTGCAACTTTAATTTTCTCATATTCATTTGTTTTTTATTCGATATTTATTTCCTTTGAAGGTAATGAATGGTTCAACAGAAATTCTTTTTACCTGAACACTTTTTTAAACAATAAGTCTCAACTGTAGGTTTATAAAGCACTAAAATAAAATATTGCAATTATTGAAATTGCGTGTAAGCATAACTGTTACCCTACTTAATAATTTCATGTTTATCTTTTTCTCTCTGCTTAAATTATTTTTTAATCTAACTATAATTAACGGCCATTTTAGCATCTTTCAATTTATGAAAATATATATAAGAAACAACAAGTATAATCAACATTACCAGGGGAAACACCGCTTGCCCATCAAACCCATCAACAACGATATGGCCAATAAAAGCTGAGATAAAGTCAAGCCCAAAGCCAACATAAGCCCATTCCTTAAACCGCGATGGAATCATTGGAATAATCAATAATAAGCCGCCGATTATTTTTCCAATGGACAACTCTATTCTAAAATAATCAGGATATCCCAAATGGCTTATTCCCTGCTTTGCCAACTCAGTATTAAATGTAAAAGCCGGCATCGCTGAATCTAATAAAAAGACCAGCCCCGTCGTAATCCAATAAATAATTTTTGCAGACTTCAAATTTTTATCTTTCGTATCCATGATTATTTATTTTGATTTTTATCATAATTAAGCATCCAGCCAATACCATACTTATCTCTAACAGCCCCGAAAGCAGCCCCCCAAAATTGATCTTTCAATGGATCCATAACTTTTCCGCCTTCTGATAGCTTCGAAAAAAAAGTATTGATTTCCTCTTCGCTGCTACAATTTAAGGACAAGCCGATATTATTTCCCTTCCTATATTGTTTGGGGCCATTCATATCAGATCCCATCAATAACAACGAACCTTTGGTTAGGCTGGAATGTAACACCTTGTCCTTCATTTCGGCAGGAAATTTATCCGCCATCGGAGACTCTGCAATGGTTTGTATAAATAAATCTCCTCCCAAACAATCTTTGTAAAAATTCATCGCCTCACGACATGCGCCGTTAAAGCCGATGTAAGCATAAATCGCTGTCATAACTCTTGATTTAAATTTTAAAATTTTATTTTGAATTTTTTAAAGGCTTTAAAATTTTACGCAGTTGGTGATTATGCCTTTGAGTGTGATACAAAACAAAATACAACAACTCCAGTTTTGTAACCTCACCAAAAATTGGGAGGTTAATCATTTCTGTTAATTCCACTTTATCACTCGCTTTCTCTAATTGTTCAATGGATTTTTGTAGCGCCGTAATAATTCGCTCCCTTTCAAAATGAATATTTTCAGGAACAATAAATTCGGGTGACTGATATTTTGTATCAAAATCAAGAAACATATTTTTAATCTTAGCCACTCCCTCTTCAGGATCTCTTTGAACTGGCATGCCATCCATATCTAACCCTTGCGCTATCGCTTTGTTTGATTTTGTAATATGCCTTACTAATTGTGCAGCTGTCCAACTGCCTTTAAACGGTACCAAATTAACTGATGTTTCATTTGTCGATTTAATTAGATTCACCAATTCAGCCCATGTTTCATCAAGGGATATAAACAGTTGTTTTGTATTAACTGTACCTGGCGTCATAACAAATTTTTGAAATAATATTAATGCATGCTACTCTTCAATTACCGATAAAATATTTCCGGCAGGATCTTTAAACCAGGCAATTTTTGGCCCATGAGGATTTCGGGAAATACCTTTTTCATCCGTTTTTATTTGGCCACCATATTGCTCAAACTTCATTCCTTTTGCCGTCAATTCATCAACCGCCTTTTCAATATTATCCACAGGAAAGTTGAGGATAGTAAAAGTTGCAGGCTCATGATTTGGTTTTGGATAAACGATAATCGGCACACCGCCCTGCGTATGTAATTTTATTAAGCCCATTTGGCTATCCTCAACTTCCAGCTCCAAAACTTCTTCATAAAATTTCTTTGCCTTTTGAATATCATTGACCGAAAATCCACTAAAGGCTTTTGATTGTTTCAACATAAATTAATTTTTATTCCGTGAGAAAATATTTATACCGTTTCTTTAATTTGATTTACCGTTTTTATAAGACACAACATTTTATCATCATCTTTATACCATTCAATTGCCGGCTTTGTTTTATCAACTCTTGCATCCCGGAGCAATTCAGAAAATATATCCTTAATGCAATTCAAATTCTTGCGCCAATCATGCATAGATATTGCAAGGTATAGGCCACTTTCAATTTTTAACTCTTCACAATTGTATTTTTTGGCTTCGCCGGATAATTTTTCTTCTGCCACGGCATAATAGTACATCACACCTTCCTTAAATTCACTGATGCCATAATAGTTTCTCGCTCCTGAGGCATCGCCTGTCATTTTTATTAATGATTCAAAAACTTCGCTGATACCTGTGGGAAAGGTTTTTACCCTTGTTCCAAACACCTTTATTTCTTCCTGAAAAATATATTCTTCCATTTGGCACTATTTTTTATTTACAATACAAACCTACAATCAACTATTAAGATAATACGGGTGCAAATGCGGCATTATGAGGGGTTGATCGCGACAAAAATATTTTCTAAATTTGTATTATATAATTACTTAAAAATAAAATGCTGATATGAAACATGTTTCAATTCTTATTCCACTCGGGCACACAAGTGTTGTAAATATTGAGGGAACGCACCAGATTTTTAACGAGGTAAATTCTATACAAAAAAATCTGGGAAGGCCGCCGCTATTTAAAGTGGAATTAGTGGGTATTGCAAAAGAAACCAGCCAGCGAAACGGCTTGTTTAAGATTGATGCGGATGTGCTGATTAATGATGTAAAGAAAACTGATCTCATTATCATTCCGGCTATCCATGGCGATCCGAAATTGATGATGGAAAATAACGCAGCTTTCATTCCCTGGATCATAAATCAATATCATGAAGGCGCAGAAGTGGCAAGCCTTTGCATTGCTTCATTTTTTCTTGCGGCTACTGGTTTA
>JBDTKB010000271.1:0-6125 GCA_039935555.1 Ginsengibacter sp.
CAAGATTATATCCGAAAGATTTCATTTTGGCAAGCACCGTATCAAATTCGTAAAAGTACATTCCCCCAAGTAAGAATAGAAGATCATCTTTATAAGGCTGAGAATTTGCTTTTACAGAGTTTCTGAACCTGAACGATGAATCATTTTTAAATATCACGGCGTTTCCACTATCTGGATTACCAAAATCAATGCGAAAATCAGTAGGAAATTTTATGTGCTCGTACCATGTTTCTGACTTTATCAAGCTATCGTTATGATAAACTTCTGTTGTTTGGTTAAACGATAATGTTTTGTACCATTTTCCTTCGTATTGATTACGCATTTTTTGAAGAATTCCCCTACTACCATTTGGTATAATGAGGGAACAAGCAACAAAGAATATTAGGATAACTGAGAATAAATTTTTCAATGAATTCAATTATTTTAAGAGAAAAAAAATAACCTTTTATCCACGGGAAGAAAGCAAGAATCCTGAGCTTTTTTAGGTTTTTAATTCATTTTTTTCTTCAGGTTTCACCTGATCGGCCTCGTCTATGACAAGGTTTGCACCGCCATCACGTAAGATCTCTTCCATGTTCCGGTCATTATCTATAATACCTTTTTCTTCAAGCATTCTCATATCTTTTGCATCACGTAAAAATGCCGAAGCAAAAATAAATTCATTTAATTTATCGTGTTTATTGAAAATAATTTCTTTATTATTTCCTTCCCATTCCTTTTTACCTAAATAGAGATAAAGAATGTTTTCTCCAATCTCCATTACGCTATTCATGTCGTGCGTATTGATAACAGTTGTAATATTATTTTCAACGGTAATTTCATGAATTAATAAATCTATCAACATAGAAGTTTGAGGGTCGAGACCTGAATTAGGCTCATCACAAAATAAATATTTTGGCTTTAAAACTATTGCCCTGGCGATGCCCACCCTTTTCTTCATCCCACCACTTATTTCAGCAGGAAATTTTTTATTGGTATCCTTTAAATTCACGCGGTCAAGAACGTCATTTACTCTTGCAATTTTTTTTGCGTGGCCCCAATTGGTAAACATATCAAGCGGAAATTTCACGTTTTGCTGAACAGTCATGCTGTCAAAAAGTGCCGAACCCTGAAACAACATTCCAATTTGCTGGCGAAGTTCTTTCCGTTGCTCCTCATGCATTGTAGTGAGACTTGTTCCATCAAATATTATTTCCCCGGCATCTACTTCAAACAGGCCAACCATACATTTTTGCAATACGGTTTTTCCACTGCCGCTTGTCCCGATGATAAGATTTGTTTTACCGGTTTCCATTACGGCACTTACACTTTGTAGAATTTGCCGATCTCCAAAACTTTTACTTACATTTTTTATTTCTATCATGTGAAACCCGGTTACTTTTTATTACCCTGGTATTTCAGGTATTTAAATGAAAGGCAATAAAAGCGTTAATATAATTATTTAAACAGCCGTTTCTTAAATTAGATTTTAATAAGATCATAAGCTTGTTTGGTCATTTACAATAAAAAAGATGCAAGGGTATAATCTGCAAATAAAATGAGGATACAACTTGTGATAACGGCTGTTGTGCTCGCTCTTCCTATTTCCAAAGCGCCTCCCTTAACATGGTAGCCATAAAATGAAGAAACGCTGCTTATAATAAATGCAAATGTATACGCTTTGGCAAGTGCAAACCAAACGTTTTTAGGAACAAAACTTTGAACCAATCCCCTGTCGTAGGTATCCGTTGAAAGGATGCCACCTAAACTTCCGGCAAGCCTGCCGCCATAAATGCCCAAAACCATTGCCAGGATCACTAATAAAGGAATGGTTATTAATGCTGCCAGGATTTTTGGCAAAACTAGATAAGATTTAGTGTTTATTCCCATAATTTCAAGCGCATCTATTTGCTCGCTAACCCGCATATTACCGAGCTCGCCAGCAATTTTACTACCAATAACGCCCGCCAAAACAATACAAACCAATGTGGGTGCAAACTCGAGGATCACTGTATCGCGAACGATTACCGCAATAGTCTCTTTAGGTAGAATAGGACTCGTAAGCTGGTAAGCCGTTTGCACCGCGCTAACTGCCCCCATAAAAACAGAAATTACCGCAACAATTCCTAAAGAACCCATGCCGATTTCCGCCGACTGGTGCATCAATTCTTTCCAGTACATTTTAAAATTCTCTGGCTTGGTAAACATCCCTTTTATCATTAAAAGATAGCTACCGACGGTGGAAAATAGTGTCATTTTTCAGTTTAAGTATTTGATAAAGCCTTGCATTTTCTATTAAATAAATTCCTTTACATATCAGGTTTCAGCCGGAATTTTTTTAAGCTTTCTCCACCCGCGTCCCGATTGTTCCTCCCTTTCCTTTTTGTTAGAGCATTTAATTTGAGCATCAATTACTGCAATTAAAACCATATTAAAAATGCTTCTTACCTGGCTGCCCAATTGTAAAATATGAACCGGTTTACTTAACCCCAATAAAATTGGACCTATTGCATCAAATCCGCCTACTTCCTGTAGCAAATTATACGCAACATTACCAGCCGCAAGGTTTGGAAAAATAAGAACATTCACATCTTTATTTACCAATTCGCTAAAAGGGTAATTGTCACGTAAGACTTCTTTATTAAAAGCGACATTTGCCTGTACCTCACCATCTACGGCAAGTGTAGGATCTTTTCGCTTTACAATTTCTCTTGCCTGGGCCACTAATTTTGCCTCCGGCGAATTACTGCTTCCAAAATTAGAATAACTTACCATCGCGATACAAGGTGTGATACCAAAGCTCTTCACTTCTTTAGCAACCATCAAAGTAATATCGGCAAGTTCCTCTGCGGTCGGATTAAAATTTACAGTAGTATCAGCAAGAAAGATGGGGCCTTTTTTGGTCATCATAATATACATGCCTGCCACCTTTTTCGAGCCTTCTTCGAGACCGATAATTTGCAATGCAGGGCGAATGGTATCAGGATAATTTTTAGAAAGCCCGGAGATCATCGCATCAGCTTCGCCCGTTTCTACCATCATACAGCCAAAATATAAACGGTCCCTCATTATCTTTTTTGATTCATAATAATTGAATCCTTTCCGCTGCCGTTTGGCAAAAAATAATTCGCCATAATGCGCCCTTTTCTCTTCCGCCTCGTCACTTTTAGGATCAATGATTGGTATCCCTTCAAGGTCAATTCCATTTTCGCTGGCGATTTGAGCAATTATTTTTGGATCACCTAACAGTATTGGGTATGCGAAGCCATCGTCCTGAACTAATTGCGCAGTTTTTAATATTTTTTGATTTTCGGCTTCTGCAAAAACAACCCTTTTAGGATTTTTTCTTGCCTTATTTCCAATTACTCTTAATAACTGGTTATCGATTCCAAGGCGCTCATTTAATTGGTCTTTGTAAGCTTCCCAATCTGTAATTGGTTGGCGTGCAACCCCACTGTCCATGGCAGCTTTTGCTACGGCAGGCGAAACTGTTGCAAGCAACCGGTTATCAAGCGGTTTTGGAATAATATAATTTGGTCCAAAAACAATACTTTTTTCGTTGTAAGCAAGAATTACGATGTCCGGTACAGTAGATTTTGCAAGTTCAGCCAAAGCCTTTACTGCAGCCAGTTTCATCGCTTCATTTATCTGGGTAGCCCGCACATCCAGCGCGCCACGAAAAATATATGGAAAGCCTAAAACATTATTTACCTGGTTCGGAAAATCGCTTCTGCCGGTCGCCATTATCAAATCCTTTCTTGCACCTGTAGCCTTATCGTAAGTTATTTCAGGATCCGGATTGGCCATTGCGAATACGATGGGATTTTTTGCCATGCTTTTTACCATCTCCGGCGTTAACACATTTCCAACGCTAAGCCCAATAAATACATCCGCATCTTTCATGGCTTGCGCGAGCGTAAGATCAGCATTTTTCGTAATGGCAAACTTCCTTCTAATGTCGTCAACATCGGGCTTATCAGCATATATTACTCCCTTAGAATCGAACAAAATAAAATTTGATTCTTTCGCCCCAAGTGCTACGTACAATTGTATACACGCCATAGCGGCGGCTCCCGCGCCATTTACGACAAATTTTACACGGTCTATCTTTTTACGCTGAATTTCCAATGCGTTTAATAACGCGGCGGAGCTAATTATTGCTGTACCATGCTGATCATCGTGCATCACAGGAATTTTCATCCTTTCTTTGAGTTCCTTTTCAATATAAAAACATTCAGGGGATTTTATATCTTCAAGGTTGATTCCGCCAAAAGTTGGCTCCAGGGCTGCAACAATTTCCACAAATTTTTGAGGATCTTTTTCATTGATTTCGATATCAAAAACATCAATATCAGCAAAGATTTTAAACAGAACTCCCTTCCCTTCCATTACAGGTTTGCTTGCTTCCGGGCCTATGTTTCCCAACCCTAAAACAGCGGTGCCATTTGTAATAACACCCACCAAATTTCCTTTTGCTGTATATTGATAAACACTTTCAGGATTTTCATTGATTTCCAGGCAAGGTATAGCCACACCCGGAGAATAGGCAAGCGAAAGATCTCTTTGCGTTTTTGTAGCTTTTGTAGGTATTACCTCAATCTTTCCCGGCCTTCCTTTTGAATGATAATCGAGTGCTTCCTGTTTACGAAGATTTTTTTGCATACTGAATATTAAAACTTGTAGCAATTACCGGGCTAATGCCTGTTTTTTGCAGTGCGTAAAGATACTTAATGTATTGAATTCATGTTTTTGAAGCAGATGCCGCAAGCCATGCCATAATACCCATGCCGTTTTCAATGGCATTTTCATCAATATTAAATGTGGGGGTGTGTACCCCGGAGTTGATATTTTTTTCTTTATTGCCTACGCCAAGCCTGAAAAAACACGCCGGCATCAATTGAGAATAAAACGCAAAATCTTCGGCACCCATGCGCATTTCTGTTTCTTCCACATTTTCAGCACCGGCAAATTCAATCGCTTTGCGTTTAGCCATAGCCGTTAGCTGTGCATCATTAGTTACAAAAGGATAGCCAACATCAATGTGTAAATCGATTTCTGCACCAGTCATTTCAGCGGTGCTTTTGCATATTTTTTTGATGAGGCCATGCGCTTTGAATCGCCATTCTTCATTCATTGCCCTAAAGGTGCCAATAAGTTTTACTTCCGAAGGAATAACATTAGTAGTGTTGCCGCCCTGGATTGAAGTTATAGAAAGTACAGAAGGATTAAACGGATCATTCATTCTGCTTATAATTTGCTGAAGATTTACAACAAGTTGCGAAGCCGTAAGAATTGTATCAGTAGTTAAATGCGGCGCTGCTGCGTGTCCACCTTTTCCTCTAATTGTGATATAAATTTCGTCTGCACTAGCCATAACCATTCCGCCGCGAAAACTCAATTTACCAACCGCTAATGAAGGATTTACATGTAGCGCAAAGATGGATTCAGGAGCGGGATTTTTCAGTACGCCTTCTTTTATCAAAAGGCTGGCACCGCCGGGATTTTTTTCTTCTCCAGGCTGAAAAATTAATTTTACAGTTCCTTGCCAATCATCTTTTAATTCACTTAAAATTTTTGCTGCACCTAACAAGCAGGTGGTGTGTACATCGTGTCCGCAGGCGTGCATAACCCCATCATTTGTTGAACGATAATCAACATCATTCATTTCCTTTATTGGCAACGCATCCATATCTGCGCGAAGTGCCACAATTCTATCATCGCTTTTTTTCCCTTTTATTATCCCGATAACTCCCGTTGTTGCCATTACCTGGTACTCTATGTTCCAGCCAGACAGTTTTTCCTGGATAAATTTAGATGTTTCAAATTCATTAAAACTCAGTTCAGGATGGGCGTGCAAGTGGTGACGAACTTCAATAAATTCATCTTTGTATTTTGCTGCGAGTTCTTTTATCTTATCCTTTATCATTAAATTTTTTTATTCAGAAAAGATCTTAATAAACCCAAAATTAAAAGAGTTTCAACTAATGAAACTCTTTTAAAAATACTAAATTTTATTGTCGGTTAATTAAGTGTGTCCGGATTGAAATCTTTATCAGGTTTTAATTCTATGTTTTCCGGAAGATAATAAATGGTAGCTCCATTCAACATTTTGGTAATTCTATTTTTATAATAATCAGCGTCATCTT
>JBDTKB010000272.1:0-3337 GCA_039935555.1 Ginsengibacter sp.
AACATGCTGGGATATATGATTGAACGTATTTCAGGTAAGCCTTTGCGTGAATATGTAAAAGAAACGGTGCTGGATCCACTTGGAATGACGAACACAGATTGGTATTACGAACCGGCAGCATTGAGCCGCTTTGTTAAAGCCTACAATGCTGTTGATGGAAAACTGGAACCCGCCTCCAATATGTTCAGCGAAGGAACAGTGAGTAAGGAACAAACCTATGCTGAAGGCGCTCTTGGACTAAATGGACCGATTGAAGATTACGCTAAATTTTGCCAGATGTTGTTGAACAAGGGAGAGTTTAACGGACACAGAATATTGAAACCTGAAACCATTGACCTCATGACCAAAGTAAACCGTTTGCCTGAGGTAAATGCTGGTGGTAAAGGATTTCGTTTCGGGCTGGGATTTGAATTGTACAACGAGAATAAAAAGCCTGTTCCTGAAGTTTCCAACACGGCATATGCCTGGGGTGGATTGTATGGTACAGCATATATTATTGACCCCGAGAATAACCTAATCGCACTATACTACATCAATATGCCAAAGCATGAAGATTTGTATCCTATGTTCCTTAGCAAAGCTTATCAACTGTTTAAATAAAAAAGATTCGAATTTTAAATCGTAAACAATCCCTGTTTGATATTTAGATTAAGCGCAAATAAATAATAATGATGAAAACACAATTTGCTTTGACGGTTGCAGTAATTATAATGATGGCAACGGTTGGCTATGCCCAACAAAAACCAGGACCTATTTTAACCGGGAACAATATAGCAGTAGTCGCTACCCAATACGGAAAGGTTCGCGGTTACATTGACGATGATATTTATGCTTTCAAAGGAATTCCTTATGCTAAAGCAGAAAGGTTTATGCCTCCGCAGGCACCTGACAAGTGGGAGAATGTGAGGCAAAGTACCATCTATGGCCCGCAGGCAATGCAAAGCTCCTCGCAAAACTGTGATATCATCTGGCACGGAGATCGATACCGTTTGTTAAGTCCGTGGGAAAATGATTTTGCCGCAATCTTGTATGAAGATGAGGAAAGAAGCAATGCAATTATTTTTAATTACCTGGTGAGTAATCGTTACCGAAGTGGAAGTGTATCGCCGGTAAAACTAAAAAGTCTGAATGCCGATAAAAAAAATAGTGTTAGAGAAATCAATCTTTACCCGGATACTAAATCTCCTTTGCCACAAAACGCAATTTACTCTGGTGATTATTTAATGGATATTGGCATAAGCCCCAATGTGAGGGATAGAAGGCCAAGTGTAATACTTGAAGTAACGGAAGTAAAATAAAAACCCGGTTCTATGTATGCTTGAAAAAACTTAGATTAGTATAACAGAAATTTATTGAAGCCATAAAATAGATAAAGCATCCTAATGCAAATAAAAAACTACACATTATACCTGCTGCCGCCACGCTGGCTATTCTTAAAAATAGAAACTAATGAGGGTATTACCGGATGGGGCGAGCCGATAATTGAAGGCAAAGCAGCCACAGTAAAAACAGCAGTGGACGAGTTAATGCAAAATTTAATTGGTAAAGATCCTATGCACATTGAAGATCATTGGAACACAATGTACCGCGGAGGTTTTTATCGGGGAGGACCAATTTTAATGAGTGCCATTTCCGGGATTGACCAGGCTTTATGGGATATAAAAGGTAAATTTTATAACGCACCTGTTTATGATTTAATGGGAGGCAAAGCAAGAGAAAAAATAAAAGTGTATTCATGGGTCGGTGGTGACCGGCCTTCTGATATAGCTAATGCCGCCAGTGCAGCAATAGCAAATGGTTTTACAGCCATGAAGATGAATGCTACCGAAGAATTACAATACATAGATTCATTTGATAAAATTGAAAGGGTTCTGCAACGTGTGGCAAGCGTTAGGGAAGTGGCAGATAATTCCATAGGCATTGGTATTGATTTTCATGGCCGCCTGCATAAATCAATGGCAAAAGTAATGGCCAAAGAATTGGAACCCTTTCACCCTATGTTTATTGAAGAGCCTGTTTTACCTGAGAATAACGAAGCATTGAGAGAGATTGCGCAACATACCTCCATACCCATCGCTACAGGTGAGAGAATGTATAGCCGCTGGCATTTTAAGAACCTGCTAAAAGATGGTTATGTAGATATTATTCAACCGGATCTTTCCCATGCCGGTGGCATTACAGAATGTAAAAAAATTATTTCCATGGCAGAAGCTTTTGATGTTGCTGCGGCACCTCATTGTCCATTAGGTCCTATTGCTTTGGCAGCCTGCCTGCAGGTAGATGCTACCTGCCATAATGTTTTTATTCAGGAGCAAAGCCTGGGTATACATTACAATGAAGGAAATGATTTGCTGGATTACTTAACTGACAAATCAGTATTCAGCTATGAAAAAAGTTTTGTAAAAATCCCTTCAGGCGCAGGACTTGGAATAGATATTAATGAAGACTATGTTATAGAAATGGCTAAACAGGACCATAACTGGAAGAACCCTTTATGGCGCCATGAAGACGGAAGCGTAGCAGAATGGTAGATTATTCTTTTAAATATGGATAAAAATAGAACACACCAGCCCACACGTGTAAGGTTTACTATTCTTGCAGCTATTTTTATAAACGTGGTTATTAAATAGTCAGCCCTTAAAAAGGTCTGTAATGCACAACTGGCAATAGTTTGTTGATAAAAAAGGTTAATAAAAGATGCATAAAATCTGAACTTTGCATTCAAAACCTTGCAGATTTATGCTATCAAAATCATCTTCAAAAACTCAGCTTGGCTTCTATAGCACCTTTGAAGAACAGCTAAGTCATAATCATCCATTGTACGTTTTAGCAAATAAAATCAATTGGGAAATTTTTGACGAAGCCTTTTCAAAATTGTATTCCGACGAAGGGCGGCCGGCAAAACCGATAAGGTTAATGGTGTCTTTATTAATACTCAAACACATCCGCAACATCAGTGATGAGAGTGTAGTAGAACAGTGGTTTGAAAATATCTACTATCAATATTTCGGTGGAGAAAAATCATATGCCTGCGGGATGCCCTGTGAAGCAAGCGAGCTGGTTCATTTTAGAAACCGTATCGGTGATGAAGGCATAGAATTAATATTTAAAGAAAGTATTCGTGTTAATGGCAAAGATGGCCAGGAGCAGCAAGCCACCACCGATACAACAGTACAGGAAAAGAATATTACCTATCCTACCGATAATAAGCTGCATCGCAAGATCATTAAGAAATGTATAGCTATTGCAAATAATGAAGACCTTGATGTAAGACAAACTTATACAAGAACATTGAAGAAACTTTTAATGGATCAGCGTTTCAGGAATCACCCGAAAA
>JBDTKB010000273.1:0-9552 GCA_039935555.1 Ginsengibacter sp.
CAACCGGAACAGCCAATTTATTATTCACATAAAGTACATGTTGGCGACAACCAGATAAGCTGTCTTTATTGCCATGGTAATGCACAGGATAGCAAACATGCTACAATTCCTGCGGTTAACGTTTGCATGAACTGCCATATGGCTGTTAAAGATTATGGAGGCAAGCCATTAACCAGGGAAGACGGTACGGCCGTAAACGCGAATGGCGAAATACAGAAGTTATATAAATATGCGGGATGGAATCCTGATACAAAGACCTATGATAAGCCAGGTAAGCCCATTGAATGGGTGAGAATTCATAGCCTTCCTGATTTTGTTTATTTTAATCATTCACAACACGTAAAGGTGGGCAGGGTACAGTGCCAGACTTGCCATGGCGAAATTCAAAAAATGAATGAGGTTGCGCAATTTGCTGACTTAAGCATGGGCTGGTGTGTCAATTGTCACCGTAACTCAAATGTTCAGTTTAATGACGATAAAGGCAATGGCAACAAGTTTTATAGTCTTTATGAAAAATTTCATCAGGACATAAAGGATGGCAAATATGATAGTGTAACCGTTGAAAAAATTGGTGGAACTGAATGCCAGAAATGTCATTATTAATATTGTCTGAAAATAAAAATCAAGGAATCAATAATAGAAACTATATAGGTTTTAGAGATTATTAGAATTATTCAAATAGAATTAAATGAGTGATAAAAAGTATTGGCAAAATTTTGAGGAATTAAATCAAAGCGATGCTGAGCATAAGGCATTAAAAAATGAATTCAAAAAAGAACTTCCTTTTGAAGAACTTTCCGATGAAAATATTTTTAATGCAAAAACACCCCGCAGGGATTTTCTAAAATATGTGGGATTTAGTACAGCGGCAGCGGCTCTTGCGGCTAGTTGTGAAATGCCTGTTCGTAAAACAATTCCTTTTTTGCACAAGCCGGATGATATCGTTCCGGGAATTGCGAATTATTATGCTTCTACTTATTTAAATGATGGCGATGCTATACCAGTTGTTGTAAAACAAAGAGAAGGCAGGCCAATAAAGATTGAAGGCAACGACCTTTCTTCCCTTACTAACGGAGGCACCACAGCGCAATGTCAATCTTCGGTATTGGATTTATATGATAACACCCGTCTTCGATACCCAATGGCCAACGGTAAAGAAGCAACGTTTGAAGTAATTGATAAGATGATAGCGGATGGAATAGCCGCTAACGCGGGAAAGCCTTCTGTTCTTTTAACGTCTTCTATTACTTCACCTACTACAAAGCAAATAATTTCTGAATTTCTTGCAAAATATCCGGGAAGTCGCCATGTACAGTATGATGCTGTTTCGTATAGTGGAATGATCAATGCGAACCAGGCTTCTTACGGCAAAAAATTAATACCTGCTTACCATTTCGAAAATGCGAAAGTAATTGTTAGCCTTGGCGCCGATTTTTTAACTACCTGGCTTAGTCCGGTTGTTTTCGCAAATCAATATGCCCAGAATCGTAAAATAAATACTGAAAAGCCGGTAATGAGTAAGCATTACCAGTTTGAAAGTCACTTTAGTATAACAGGGGCCAACGCAGATGAGCGTTACCTGCATAAGCCCTCCGAAACCGGCGCTGTAGCACTTGCATTATTAGGAGCGCTTGGAGGTGGAACCACCTCAAATATTTCAGGTAAAGTTGCGGAAGGGATTAAAAAGGTCGCCGCGGATCTTTCCGCTAATAAAGGAGCCGCTGTGGTGGTTTGTGGAAGCAATGATCCAAATATTCAAATAATTGTCAATGCAATAAACGAAGCCATTGGAGCAGGGGGGAAAACAATTGATTGGAATACGCCTGTTAACTACCGGCAGGGAGTAGACGCAGATATGGTTGCTCTTACCGGAGATTTGAATTCAGGAAACGTAGGGGCACTGTTTGTTTACGGAGCCAATCCTGCTTATAGCTTTTTTGCTGCAGATCAATTTATCAATGGTATGAAAAAATGTCCTTTCACTGTTTCTTATAGTGAAAAGATGGACGAAACCACGGAATTATGTAAGTATGTAGTTCCATCGCATCATTGGCTGGAATGCTGGGGCGATGCTGAACCCCAAACAGGCTATATAAGTGTTTTGCAACCTCTAATTCATCCTTTATTCAAAACACGCCAGTTTGAATCTTCATTATTGAAGCTTACAGGCAATGCCACAGAATATGAGACTTATTTTAGAAACTATTGGATAACAAAATTGGGCAGTGTCGAAAATTATGAAAAGTTTTTGCAAGATGGTGTAATTGAAAATTCTAATTTAAAGACGCAGTCAACCTTTGTAAATACTTCTAACCTTAATTCTGCTACTGCTGCCGAAACATCTTCCTCAATAGCAACAACGGCAGCACAAGATACTTCTTCACAAAAAACAATCCCCCAAGTTGCACCCATGGCAACAATGGCAGCCAGCACATTTTCGGGGAATGTTTCAGACGCATCTTCTAAAATAGGGAATATAAAAGGTGGCGATATAGAGATGGTGCTTTATCAAAAAGTTTCTATTGGTACCGGAAGCCGTGCTAACAATGCGTGGCTCCAGGAATTGAGTGATCCTATTTCTAAAGCTACCTGGGATAATTATGCGATGATTTCCCCGCAAATGGGAAAATCCCTGTTTGGTGTAGATATTTTTAACAGGCATGATATGGATAAATATGAAGTTCATCCGGATAAGCCTGTAATAAAAGTAACAACAAACGGTAAAACAATAAATATTCCTATTTTGATAATGCCGGGCATTCATCCGAATGTAATTGCAATGGCAGTAGGTTATGGCCGGCAAAGCATTAATAAAGACCGTACCGTAGAATTTATTGGCGCCGCCGCAAATGGCGTTGGAGTAAATGTATTTCCACTGGCAGTATATAATGGTTCTGCCGTAATTTATTCCGCTCCTGTTACCATTGAGAAAACAGGCGATACCTACCCAATTGCACAGTCGCAGCTCCACCAGATTACCGAAGGAAGGCCGGTTGTAAGAGAAACTACACTTACTAATTTTATTGCGAGGCCGGACGAATTAATCGAAGAATCTGAGAAAGAATTAAAAAGGTATGGAAATGATTTTGTAAAGGATGGTACACTTTACCCAACGTATGATAAACCAGGAATTAAGTGGGGAATGAGCATTGACCTGAATACTTGTATTGGTTGTTCAGCCTGCACTATTGCCTGCGTTGCAGAGAATAATATTTCTACCGTGGGAAAACATGATGTGGCAAGATTCCAGGATATGCAGTGGATTCGTATAGACAGGTATTTTACGGGCGACCCACAAAATCCCGATATTATTTTTCAGCCGATGCTATGCCAGCATTGTGATAATGCGCCTTGCGAAAACGTTTGCCCGGTTTCAGCTACAAACCATAGCAGCGAAGGATTAAATCAAATGATTTATAATAGGTGTATTGGAACAAAATATTGTGCAAATAATTGCCCTTACAAGGTGCGCCGGTTTAATTGGGCAGATTATAATGGTGCTGATAGTTTCCCGGACAACCAGCGGGGTATTATTTCGGCTGCCACTATGGAACTGGATCAGGACCTTGAGCGCATGGTTTTAAATCCTGATGTAACAGTCCGGTCAAGAGGTGTAATGGAAAAATGTAGTTTTTGTGTGCAACGTCTCCAGGAAGGAAAACTAAATGCAAAAAAAGAAGACCGGCCTATAAAAGATTTGGAAATAAAAACGGCTTGTATGCAAGCTTGCCCTACGCACGCAATTATGTTTGGTAATGTAAATGACAACGAAAGCGAAATTTCTAAATTAAGATTACGGGAGCAAAAAGAAAGGAAATTTTATGTGCTGGAAGAATTGCATACGCTGCCGAATGTGAATTACCTTGAAAAAATTAGAAATACAGAAAGAATGGTTGGCACAATGGAAGCGGAAAAAAGTTAGAATTTATTATCAGGATCGATAAATTAATAAAGATTACAGAATTCAAACTGTAGCAAAAGCTAAAATAGAATATGTCATTATTAAAGTACGAATCGCAACTGCGGGAGCCTTTGGTAGATGGGGATAAAGATTATCACCAGGTAACAGAAGACATCATAGGACCCATAGAAGCAAAGCCCGGAAGGCTTTGGTATGTTGGACTTTCCATAGCTCTCTGCCTTTTGCTATTTGGAGTGTATTCTGTTTATAGAGAAGTTACTTATGGTATTGGCCAGTGGAATTTGAATCATACCATTGGATGGGGATGGGATATTACCAATTTCGTATGGTGGATCGGTATTGGGCATGCAGGAACTTTAATCTCAGCAATTCTTTTGTTGTTTAGGCAAGGTTGGAGAACTGGCGTAAACAGGGCGGCAGAAGCGATGACCATTTTTGCAGTAATGTGCGCCGGACAGTTCCCTATTTTTCACATGGGACGGGTTTGGGTAGGATTTTACGTGATGCCCTATCCTAATAGCCGTGGCCCACTTTGGCCTAATTTCAATTCAGCGCTTTTGTGGGACGTTTTTGCGGTATCTACTTATTTTACTGTTTCTTTATTGTTTTGGTACACAGGTTTATTGCCAGATCTTGCAACAGTTCGGGACAGGGCCAAAACCAAATTCCGAAAAATGTTTTACGGGTTGGCTTCATTTGGCTGGACGGGAAGTACAAAACATTGGCAACGCCAGGAAAGTCTTGCCTTAGTGTTAGCAGGATTGGCAACACCACTCGTATTGTCTGTTCATACAATTGTATCCATGGACTTTGCTACATCGGTAATTCCGGGATGGCACACAACAATTTTTCCTCCATATTTTGTGGCAGGTGCTATCTTTTCGGGCTTTGCAATGGTACAATCTCTTTTAATTATTACCCGCAAAGTTTTGCACCTGGAAGATTATATAACGATAGGCCATATTGAAGCGATGAATAAAGTTATTGTACTCACAGGCTCCATAGTAGGTTGCGCATATCTTACGGAATTGTTTATTGCCTGGTATGGCCAAAATCAATTTGAGTGGTGGGCATTTCGTCAAAACCGGGTAAATATTTTTAGCCCTTATGGCTGGGCGTATTACGGAATGATGTTTTGTAATGTAGTGTCACCACAGCTTTTCTGGTCAAGAAAATTGCGGAGAAACGTGACCTTTACTTTCTTCATGGCAGTACTCGTAAACGTAGGTATGTGGTTTGAAAGATTTGTAATTATTGTTACGTCCATTTACAGGGATTATCTTCCATCATCGTGGAGTACCTATTATAGCCCGAGTATTTGGGAAGTGGGTTTCTTCCTGGGCACTTTTGGGCTTTTCTTTACATGCTATTTCCTCTTTGCAAAATATTTCCCTGTAATTGCTGTCGCAGAAATTAAAGCGATCTTAAAAACAAGTGGAGAAGATTATAAAACGAAGATGACAGATTTGGAAAAAATGGATTCTGAAAAATTCTATGTTGAAGAAGTGGAACACGCGCATTAATTTTTTTGCCCGGTTGTTGGTCGGACTATAAAATATAATATGAACAAAATTCAAATAAGAAATACTTTAAATAATCCCTCATTTGCAGGGATTGGGGAGGCATCTATATGAGAAAAAAATTTATTGTAGGCAGCTTCGATGATGAAAAGATTTTATTCCCGGCGGTTAAAAATGTGCGTAGAGCAGGTTATAAAATTCATGACGTTTATACACCATTCCCGATTCATGGCCTGGATCATGCCATGGGGCTTCGCGAAACGAGCCTGCATACAATGGGATTTATTTATGGTATAACCGGAACAAGCATTGCAATTGGTGGAATGGGTTGGATTTTCACAACATCCTGGCCGCTGAACATTGGCGGGAAGCCGCATTTTCCTCTTCCGGCATTTATTCCTATTACCTTCGAGCTCACAGTGTTATTATCTGCGGTGGGCATGGTTTATACATTTTGCTGGCTTTGCAAAATGATGCCCGGAGTGAAAAAACATCATTTTAGTCCAAGAGCGACGGATGATCTTATGGTGATGGTAATTGAATGCACAGAAAAAACAAATGAAACTGAAGTGGAAAGTTTCTTGCAAAATAATGGTGCGCTCGACATAAATGTACAGGAAGCCGAAGATGGATGGTGGTTTGGAAGGTACGATAAGGAGCAAAAATTATATAGAACGGAGGAAGTGGGATATTAAAATGGTGTTGTGAAACACGCCGGAGTTGATTTACAGATTTAATTAAATTGATTGGATATTATTTTTTAAGTATGAAAAAAATCAAATTTCTTTTGGCCTTTGTGTTACTGGCAACGGTGATGATGGTTTTTGAAAGCTGCGATAGTAAGCGCGAGCCTGGCAAAATTTACATGCCAGATATGACCTATAGCAGAGCTTACGAGGCATATGCGCCAAACAACCTGGCTGAGGAAAACGTAAATTATGTTCCTTATCCTGTTGAGGGCACTTTAAGAAGAGGCGACCTTTTCCCTTATCTTTTGCCCAACGATTCTAACGGATATAAAATGAGTGCACAAATTAAAGATCCTTTGCCACCACTTGATTCAGTTCAAATGGGCGAGGCACAAAGATTATTTAATATAAACTGCGCAATTTGTCATGGCGCTAAATTAAACGCGCAGGGTCCTTTATCAACTGGCGGAAAAATAGGAGGTGTAGCCAACCTCACATTGAAGCAATACGTTGAAATGCCTGTAGGCACAATGTTTCATAGTGTGACCTACGGAAAAAATAATATGGGAAGTTATGCTTCGCAGCTTAGCCGTAAACAAAGGTGGATGGTAATTCAGTATGTGAAATCTCAGCAATTGCTGGCAAGTGCTCCGGCAGATACAACGAAGAACAGTGGCGCAATGGCGACAGATTCAATACCCGCAAAAAAATAAAGTTTAATTCTAAAAATAATTTTTTGATGAATAATCAGTATGTAACACCGGCTGTATATAAAAAGTGGTCAACCGGATTTATGATTGCGGGCTTGCTTACATTAGTATTAGGCGTTATCTTCTTAAATCCGGCCGCTGGGTCACACGGCGATAATGTGAATAGCACAAGGTTTTGGGCGGTAATGCTTCAAAACAGCTTATTTTGGTTATTGCTGGTAAATACAAGCACTTTCTTCATCGTAATTAATACATTAGCGATGGGTGGCTGGCAAACTGCATTTAGAAGGGTAGCTGAAGCTGTTTCATCAATGGTTCCTATTATTGGAGGCCTTACTTTAGTGATTATATTGAGTATCGTTTTAGGACACAGATCCGATATCTATCCTTGGCTTGACAAAGAAATGGTAGCTCATGATGAAGTGCTTAAAGGAAAATCCGGCTTTTTAAATCCAACTGTTTATTCAATTGCATCAATAGTTTGTGTTGCTTTATGGGCTTTCGTAGGAAAAAAATTAAGGGATCTTAGCCTTGAAAGTGATAAAATGGGAACGATGGATTTTCAAACGGGACAATCCTGGATGAAGAGAAATTTATTCTGGGCTTCCTTTTTTATTGTTTTGTTCGGTCTTACCGTTGGCTCTGTAATGCCATGGATATGGATTATGAGTATTGATGCGCATTGGTTTAGTACCATGTTTAGCTGGTATACCTTCGGAAGCAGCTTTGTTTCAGGAATTGCATTGCTTACATTGTTTGTCATTTATTTTAAAAACCAGGGCCAGCTTGAATTTGTTACGCAGGAACATTTACAGGATTTAGGCAAATTCATGTTTGCTTTTTCTATCTTCTGGACTTATTTGTGGTTTGATCAATTTATGTTGATCTGGTACGGAAACATTCCCGAAGAAACCATTTATTTCAAAAGCCGATTGCAGGGTACGTACGAGGGTCTGTTTTATTTGAACCTTATTTTAAACTTTGTATGCCCGATTTTGATTTTTATGAAAAAGGCAACAAAGCGAAATTATACTATTGTTACTTTTATGTGTATTCTGATAATTTTTGGACACTGGATCGATTTTTACCTGATGGTAATGCCCGGCACAGTCAAAAATAATCCGCATATAAGTTGGTTTGAAATTGGAATTCCTTTAGGGTTTATTGGAGTAATTATGTGGGGAGTTGGCAAATTTGCTTCCCGTGTGCCGATGACGGCGATCAATAATCCTTTTCTTAAGGAAAGTATTGTTCATCATACGTAACAAAAAGAACAGAAAAGTGGCAAAAATATTAGGGAATTGAAAATTATAAAAAATTCAAAAGTACCTTTGAGCCTATATTAATGGCAACATTGGGGAAAATTAAGAATCATGACTGACTTTTTTTTAATAGCGATCGCCGTGCTGATTTTCCTGGTTATTTTCCAGATCTCAAAAGCGAGCGAATATGTAAGCATTTTGAAGGGCGAAGAAAAAGCCCGGAAGCAAAATAACAAGATAAATGGATTCTTGATGATCGCCTTTCTAATTCTTGGGCTGATTGGTGTGTGGTGGTGTAATAAGCTTTATTATCCGAAAACTTTATTTCCCCAAGGAGCAGCTTCTTCAGAAGGACAGAATATTGATACGATGCTCTGGATTACGATTGGCGTTACAGGTGCAGTATTTTTTGCGACGCAAATTCTTTTATTTTGGTTTTCATTTCGATACCAGGAAAGCGATAAAAGGAAATCGTTTTATTTTACGCATAGCAACAAACTGGAATTAATATGGACGGGTATTCCGGCAATTGTATTAACAGTTTTGGTGGTTTTTGGATTAAAGTACTGGTTTAAATTTACTTCTGATGCTCCTAAAGGATCGCAGGTAGTTGAAATAACAGGCCACCAGTTTGGCTGGGAGATGCGTTATCCTGGTAGAGATGGAGTTTTGGGCAGAAAAAATTATAAGTTAACGGACGCCGCAAAAGGCAATCCTCTCGGAGTTGATTGGGCTGATGCCGCAAGCCATGACGATATTCATGTACCAACAACAATGCACATTGTTGTAAATAAGCCGGTTAAGCTTGTCATCAACTCAATGGATGTTATCCATGATGTTGGCCTTCCTCATTTTAGAATGAAAATGGATGCAGTTCCCGGCACACCAACTACGCTTTGGTTTACACCTATTTATACCACTGCACAAATGAAAGAAAGAACCGGTAACCCCGATTTTACTTATGAAATCGTCTGTGACCAATTGTGTGGAAAGGGGCATTTTACCATGAGAGGTATTATTATCGTAGAAAGTCAGGAAGATTTTGATGCCTGGATGGCATCCCAAAAACCGGAATATTATAAGGCTTTTCCTGATTTGGATCCAGATAAAATACCCGCCCATGACTCAACTTCCAAAGCGGTAGCGCAGGCGATTAGAAAATAAAATTAAGCCCTAGGGCTCTTTAAAGTATATCATTATGAACAACGAAGAAATTATCCATGAACAACCGATTGTGGTGCACGACTTAGGTCATGCAGCCCACGACCATCATCACAAGGATACATTTATTACAAAATACGTTTTCAGCCAGGATCATAAAATGATCTCCAAACAATTCCTTATTACAGGAATTATATGGGCAGTAATTGGCGGCTTATTTTCTGTAATTTTTCGTTTGCAGCTCGGCTATCCTGATTCAACATTTCCTTTTTTAGAAGACCTTTTGGG
>JBDTKB010000274.1:0-3094 GCA_039935555.1 Ginsengibacter sp.
AATTAAACTACATTCATTTTAATCCCTGTCAGCCGCATTGGAATTTAGCCGCTTCACCCGAAGAATATAAATGGTCATCAGCAAGATTTTATGAAACAGGAGTAAAAGATTTTGATTGGTTAACGCATTTTAACGACTATTGAATTATATGTGTTGGGATGCCAACACCAGCCGCAGGGCAGCACGTGCTGGTAGTTTTGTTGTCCCCCAACATCAACATCAGTTTGAAATATTAGCGGTTCGTTGCTTATTTTTTATGTCTTCCTTGTTTGATATGAGCAAAATCTTCCTGTTTGGTAAAATACTCAAGCCCTAAAATTAATAATGTTGAATTGATGAAATTTACTTTCTGCATCATTGGTAATAAACCCCAATTGCTTGTGCCCCATAAATATAAACTGTAGTAAAAAATAAAAAGACAAACCACACAGAAGAATTTAAATAAATGAAGTTTTGTCTTTAAGATAAAAACCGTGATAATGACTATGCTTGTCCAAAACAAAGTGATTGAAATGTTTAGCATTAAGTCATGCAAAGGTGTTACGATTAAAAACGTAAAAAGAATATTAAGCATGCCTGCATATTTTAGAATATTTGAAGCATTTTTTTCAGGTATTTTTTTTGACATATTAATGAAGAACAGTGCATATGTTAATGGAAGAAAAATCATTCCTGAGTATGCCCAAATTTTGGAAGGATTTTCAGAGCCATTTAAAGCTTTTGCCGCAAACAAGTTGCTGATAAAATTCTTTGTCCAACTAAAACCCACAGAACTCTTGTCGAACATGGAGCCTCCGGGATAAATTGAAATTGCTATTATCATCAAAATCAAAGAAATTACGACTCCTATTAAAACTGAATATTTCTTAATCATTTGCCTGTGTGTCAGTTTGTAAATGCTATGCTACCATTTGTAACTACTAAAATACAACAAACCCAATTTCGCGAGTTGGACCCCTGCTGGCACAGATATGCAGGATGGCTTTATTGCGGTTGGGTATCTGTGCTTTGAAAGTACATTACACAAGTAATGCATCCAACTTTATAGTTTCTAAAGTCCCTTGCTTCCACAATAATGTATTGCACTACTATATTTCCATTCTCTGCTCTTATAACAACAACATCGTCCCGGCCAAAGGACGGATATGAAGTATCTCCAATATAACAACACATGAAAGGTCTATTGAAGCCGTTGCCATCAAAATCTTTGTGGTAAAGTTCAATCAGCTTTTGCGGAGACGCCTCGAATTGGTTTTTCCAACCATAAAAGAACTTTCCCCACGGCAAAGAGAAATAATTTATTTAAAATTTCACCAGGACCTCAATTATCAAGAAATAAGTGTTGTAATGAATTTCAACTACCAGGCGTCACAAAATCTTATTTATCAACCTTTCAAAGTCCTGAAAAAAATAATTATTATTCAACTTATCTTCGCCTTATTGGTCCATTGAATTGTATCTTAATTTAATAGCTAAATTTTTCTATAGCCAATTACAAATAAGGTAGTTTGAACACTTGTTATAAATGTCTTTTAAACCATCACACTTATGATTGATTCTCTTGAAAAAATGCCTGTTGAGATTTTTAACACCCCAAAAGAAGGGTCGCAATATGTTGCCCGCATTATTTCTAATCTTATTAAAGAAAAAAATGCTGAGGGAAAAAAGGCTGTAATAGGCCTCGCCACAGGATCTACGCCAAAATCCTTATATGCAGAACTGGTAAAGTTGCACCGGGAGGAAGGACTGAGTTTTAAGAATGTTATCACTTTCAATTTGGATCAATATTATCCAATGGAGCCTGATGCGCTCAACAGCTATCATTACTTTATGCGAAAATATCTTTTTGAACAAACAGATATCGACCCGGAAAATTATTATCTACCCAATGGCATGATTCCCAAAGAAAAAATAAAACAGCATTGTGCTGAATATGAAAAGAAAATAACAGATGCAGGTGGAATAGATTTACAGATATTGGGAATTGGTAATAACGGGCACATTGGTTTTAATGAACCAGGCTCGCCTGTTTATTCGCGCACGAGGCTGGTAACGTTAGAAAATTCTACAAGGCTTGCAAACTCTCATGAATTTGGAAATGTATCCCAGGTGCCACGCATGGCAATTACTATGGGTATTAGTACCATCATGAAATCAAGACGAATTATTTTAATGGCGTGGGGTAAAACCAAGGCTCCTGTAATTCAAAAAGCGGTAGAAGGTAAACCGACAGAGGAAGTGCCGGCATCGCTGTTGCAAAACCACGATCATGTTTCTTTTGTTGTGGACGAATTTGCGGCTTCACAATTAACCAGGTTCAAATCGCCATGGCTCACGGGTGAATGTGAATGGACACCCAATATTATCAAGAGAGCAGTTATCGGGCTTGCTTTAAAACTCCATAAGCCGGTGTTAAGTCTTACCAATCACGACTATAACGAACATGGCCTTAGTGACTTGTTGGTGGATAAAGGAGATGCCTATGAAATAAATCTTGAAGTATATTATTTACTCCGGGATAGCATCACCGGATGGCCGGGAGGCAAGCCAAATACCGACATGCCGCACCATCCGGAAAGAAGTACTCCTTTTCCAAAAAAGGTGTTGATCTTCTCCCCTCACCCTGACGATGATATTATTAGCATGGGCGGAACTTTTATGCGGTTGCACGACCAGGGACATGAGGTACATGTAGCCTATCAAACCAGCGGCAACATTGCAGTTACAGACGAATTTGTAACAAGATTTCTCGACTTCACAGTAGGTTTTGAGAAAATATTTGACATAGATAACACGATCAGCAAAACGATATTTAATAAAGCCACCGCATTCATTACAGAAAAAAAATCCAGCGAAAAAGACACGGAAGAAATAAGAAGTATCAAAGGCTTGATACGCCGCTGTGAAGCGCGTGCAACGTGTAAATATGTGGGCTTAAAAATAGAACAGATACACTTTATGAATCTCCCATTTTACGAAACGGGAACGATAGAAAAAAACCCGATGAGTGATGAAGATGTGCGACTAACGGTAAAGCTTATGCGCGAAATAAAACCCGACCAGGTTTTTTGCGCAGGAGACCTTGCTGATCCTC
>JBDTKB010000275.1:0-2816 GCA_039935555.1 Ginsengibacter sp.
AATTAATCTCCTTCTTCCAAAAGATGAATTTCTATATTTTCCTTTTTTATTAGGTAGATGCATTAAAAAAAATTTTTTAATGCATCTTAACGTTAACTTTATTTGTCTTTTGTAGTAGAACCGCCCAAGGTTTTAATTACATGAATTTTTACAAACCCTTATCGATTGCTAAAATGATGATTAAATCCAGCCACCTTTCAAGAAAATATTTGATTATTTTTTTGCTTTCATTTGTTTTTATAATTCCATGTCAACTGTTTGCCCAGGTAAAAAATGTTACGGGAATTATTATCGGTTCCGACGGTGCGCCAATCGCCGGAGTTAGTGTGCAGGTAAAAGGTACGACGAATGGTACTTCTACCGATTCGTCTGGGAATTTTTCTGTGAATGTTGATAATGCTGATGCAATACTTTCCATATCATCACTTGGGTATACGGCACAAACAATTGCTTTAAAGGGAAGAGCCAACATCACTGTGGTAATGCAAGGTTCCTCTGCGAAACAATTGGAACAGGTAATTGTAGTAGGTTATGGAACACAGCGCAAACGGGATGTTACGGGTTCCGTTGCAAATGTGAAGGGAAGCGAAATAGCCAAACAGCCTGTCCTTACTGCAACACAGGCCATACAGGGGAAAGTTGCAGGCGTGCAAATCATCAGTTCCGGCGCTCCCAATTCAGCGCCATCAGTGCGTATACGCGGTACCGGTAGCATCTTAGGTGGCGTTAATCCATTGTATGTTGTAGACGGTGTATTGACAGACGATATTCGGAATATAAATTCAGCGGATATTTTAAGCCTTGATGTTTTGAAAGATGCTTCTGCCGCTGCGATATATGGAGTTCGCGCTGCAAATGGAGTAATTATTATCACAACAAAAAAAGGGCAATCCGGCAGAATGATTGTAAGCTATGACGCAAACGCCGGATTCAGGGAGGCAGCCCATCTTGTTACAATGGCGAATTCAAAGCAATATGCCCGCTACATTAACCAGGCAAGCATTAATACTGGTAATGGCTCGACTTTAGTCGATACTACTTTAACCAATACCTCCACCGATTGGTTTGGTTCCATTTTAAGAAAATCTTTTGAGCAAAATCACAACGTATCTATTTCTGGTGGCAGCGACAAAATAAACTACTTTTTAAGCGCTAACTATTTAACGGACGAAGGAATAGTGCTCGACAATAATTTTAATCGCTTTAGTTTGCGTTCAAATAATGAATATAAACTAAGTAATAAATTAAAAATTTCCACGCTCATTTCTTACAGCCGCGGCAACACGCAGGACGTGAATTTGGGCGCAGCCTATAACGATGCCTACCATGCAGCGCCAATTATTCCATCTAAAATAAACGGGAAATATGGAAACACTTCTGCTTATCAGAATGTCGGTAATCCATTATTAGACGTAGAAAGTAATAATAATAAATATATTGAGAACAGGCTGCAAGGAAATGGTGCCATTGATTATAAGCCCTTTCCGTGGCTCACGTTGCATACCAGCTATGGTGTTGAATTAGGTTTTAATAACAGAACAATTTATGTAAATCAATTTTTGAATGATACTTCTACCTACATTGTAGCAGGCGGTAACCAGGTAAATAATCTTAGCAACCTTACAGTAAGCGATGAACGAAATAATCGTTGGGTATGGGATAATACCGCAACTGTTCAAAAATCTTTCAATAAAAATGATATAACATTCCTCGTGGGAACAACGGCCGAGAAAATAACTACCGCGTCCGAAAATGCGTCACGCAGCGGTGTTCCTGCCGATCCTAATATACGATATCTCAACCAGGGCGATCCTTCAACGCAGCTAAATGGAGCCTCTAACGATAGGCGTACACGCAATTCTTATATCAGCAGGCTCAGTTATCAATATGATAGAAAGTACCTGCTTACAGCAACTTTTAGAGCTGATGGTACTTCTCTTTTCACTACGAAATATTCCTACTCACCCTCTGTAGGAATAGGTTGGATAATTACCAGCGAAAAATTTATGGAACATCAAAAAATATTTGACAACCTTAAATTAAGAGCCAGTTACGGAAGATTGGGAAATGATAATATTCCCACCAATGCAAGTGTTCAAACAATTAATTCGGGGCTTCCATATTTTTTCAATAATACTTATGTTACGGGTTTGGCTTTTTCCGGTTTGATAGATAAGAATATCCGTTGGGAATCTACAGACGAAGCAGATATCGGTTTAGAATTTGCCATCTTAAAAAACAGGTTAAGTGGCGAGATAGATGTGTATGATAAGAAAGTGAGCAATGCGTTGATACAGGTTCCTGTCTTAATATCCGGCCAGGTCATCGATGTTTATACAAATGTTGCGACCATTGAAAATAAAGGAGCCGAGCTCTCTTTGCAATGGAATGATAAAATTGGCGATAAGATAACCTACGGTATTGGAGGTAACGTTAGTTACAATAAAAATGAAGTAATTGCTTTGAACGGCGGCCAGGTAATTTCTGCTGGAAGTGTAGGACAAAAGGGTAATACAACAATTACCAATAATGGTTATCCCATTGGAAGTTTTTATGTGTTACAAGCAGAAGGGGTTTTTCATAACCAAAAGGAATTGGCAGCATATATAACGAAAAGCGGGGCACCAATAAAAATTAACGGGCAATTGCCAACATTGGGAGATTTAAGATATGCGGATGTAAACGGCGATGGCATCATTGATGATAATGACAGGGTTATTGCAGGATCTTATCAACCGAAATTTACACTTGGTCTTAATGGAAATATATCCTATAAATCTTTTGATCTTAATTTCGGGGCCTACGGTACCATAGGA
>JBDTKB010000276.1:0-7394 GCA_039935555.1 Ginsengibacter sp.
ATAATTATTGCCTTACAAATACGGATGGAAATTCTGACTGCAAAATTTTCGGAAGTCAAAAAAGTAGCTATCAGCGTTCCTTGCACAAGCAATTCCACAGGTATAAAAGCGATCAATAATTTCATCCTGCAAATAGTTGCTGCATAGCCTATAAATCCTACTTTTGCCACATGAATCAGCCAGTTTCCCCAGACGTTTCTCTGCCACTTTATGAAGCAATAATCGTTGGTGGCGGGCCTTCAGGCAGCACGTGCGCAGCGACTCTTGTAAAAGCAGGTGTGCGTACACTCTTGCTTGACCGGGGCAACTTCCCCAGGGTTAAACTTTGCGCCGGCTGGATATCGCCTCCGATATGGAATGTGCTTGAAATAAAGCCTGAAGAGTATACTAAAGGATTATGGAAATGGAATAGAGTGCACATCAGCTTTCACGGTAAAAAATATATTATAAAATCAAATGGATATTTCGTTCGGCGGTACGAGTTCGATGATTTTTTATTGAAGCGTAGTAAGGTGGAAACCATTGAGGGATACAACGTAAGGCTGATAGAAAAAGACAGTGACGGCCATTGGGTAATCGATAATAAATATAGAACCAAATATCTTATCGGGGCAGGAGGAACTCATTGCCCGGTCTCCAGGGCATTTTTTCCGGATAAAAACAGCGTTCAATGTGGAACCCAGGAAAGAGAGTTCGAGGGCACTCTCGAAGAAATTGCGTCTACCCGTGCGGGTGAGGATGGCGAACCTGAAATATTATTGCATGATAATATGAAGGGATATTCATGGAATGTACCCAAGGGCAGTTGGATGAATGTTGGCACCGGTACAAAAGTAGCAAGAGATGTGCTGCCGGCATGGAACACGGCACGGGCATTCTTCGAAGGGAATGGGACACCAGGAACTATACCTGTTTCATCGCAACCAATGCTTGATAAAATGAAAGGCCATGGGTATGTTATTTTTCAAACGGATCACCTTGAATCCTGCCAGCGGGATAATGTTTTTCTCATTGGCGACGCTCTTGGCCTGGCGCAGCCGATGACTGGCGAAGGAATACTGCCATCGGTAATATCCGGAAAGCTTTGCGCAACGGCTATTGCAGAAGGCGTCCCGGAAACCTACAGTAAAAAGCTGCGAACTCATCCCGTTATTCGCGATTATAGAATCCTTCACGGATTACAGGTTAACGCAAAAAAAATATTCGGTGAAAAGAAAGATAAACCCATAGCAAAATCACGGCTTCGTGACAGGATCGTGGTGAGGGTTTTTGCTTTACTATTTTCCGGCAGGCCAATTCCCGGAAGCCGGTTATTTGCAAAATTAATGCGGTAGTAAATGCATTTTTTATTATTCAAAGCAATTGTTTTCAGCCAGATGCTCCCCTAAGCAACATTTATAATTTCGATAACGGATACGGACATACGAAAAATGTATTTTAGCTCCCTGGTGCACAAAAGTGTAAAGACAAGAGTATCACTCCCATTTCATTTTTAAATACTTTATTTATAACGACAAGATGTATCATTTACCGATAACATATTTTTTATAATCAGGATCCATATCCGGTTTGCGCAATCCAGCTACTTCATCTGCCATTAAGATAAATACATTCCAGGAAAGTCCTTTTGTAGACTCCCACCAGCTATCTGTTGAAGTCCATTTAGTAGGAATAAATTCTTTGCTGAATGGCCATTTAGGATTTAAATAAATTTCTGCCCACACCCTGTTTTCCATCATTTGTTTTGCTTTTGCCCAACCATGCTTTAGGCCAACAACATAAGCGCAATACTCCGCCCTGAACCAACTGCCCCCATTGTAATAAAACCCGTCACTTTTGCCGTCACTATAATTTTCTTCGCCCCACTTGCCAAAAGGCTGATAATCTCCACTTAGATACGCAAAACCTTTTGCATCTTTTGTTAATCTCACGCATATAGGGGCGGTTGTGCCATATTCAGGATGTGGGGAATTGGATACTTTATTTAGGGCGGGTATCAGGTCCAATTGATTTTTTACCATTTCATCTGTAAGCATTGCCCTGTTGAATAACCACAAGGAAAAAAATTCCGGTTCAAGGTCTGTTAAGGTAATGATATCAGGAAAATCCCTATCGAACAGTAAATGTTTTCTCTTCACATCATAAAAATTGCGATATTCCTTTTCGGCTTTTTCAACATAAGATTCAGCAATATCAAAACCTAATTCTTTGATGGTTCTTAATGCAATGGCGAGCATGCCCTGGTTAACTCCCAGCCTGTCTGTCTTGGGATTAAAATCAACAATATCAACCTGGCTCAGCGAAAAATGAGCGGTACATTTTCCATCCCTGTCTGCATCAAATTCATTCAGTACATAATCTACTGCTTTTTTTATTTTGTCCTGAGGCAGCGTAATGCCAAACCTGCGCTTGTTCAACATTGCCCATATAAGCCATTCAATAGTGGCTTCATTATCCTTCGCTTCTATAGAACCCATCAATGGGGTAATAATAGTGCCGATGCCGCCTTTGGGCGTTTGGGTTTTGCCCCACTGTTCCCAAATGCCTACGTTCAATTCTTTATTATACGTTGCTATCGTAGAAAAATAGGAATCCCTGTTATACATATCAGGGGCATAATTCATATTAGGTACATTAAACGGCGTAAAATCATTAACGTCTGTAATCCAGGTGAGCATATTTAAATTAGCGTACAACATTTTTTCTATTAAGGATCCTTTAAATCCCTTTGCTTCGGCTAACCGTGACTGTGAGGAAATCATAAACTGCTGATGTGATTTCGAGGCCTCTGCAAAAATGTAAGTTGTTTTTGTTATTTTTTTGCCCATTGGCAAAATATTATAAGGCTCCTGCTTTGGTTGATGTTCAGCAAATTGCAGATCTTTTATTTGAAGATTGCATTCCTTCCCGGATTGAGTGCCAATAAACATAGATACACTATCGTTTTCAATAAAGGGCACTAAAATGCTTCCTTTAAAAAGTGTCCACCCGCTATCAGTTGCAGGAAAGTTATCAATATATTTAACGCCATCTTCCAGCTCAATAGTTTTTTTCCCGTTCTTTATTCTGAAAAGTTTTAACGCTACCGGTGTATTTCCCTTGCATAAAAAAGAGATCGTATACACGTGTTGATCTTTAAATGGTGCGATAAATTCTATTCCTGCCCGAGGGCCCGGATGGCCTTTTATTGACAACACCTCATCATCTTTTTCCACTTCTGCATTACCTTCTTTTTGATAGACAGCAGGCATTTTTAATATTGTTTCTTTACCTGCATCGAGGTTATACATTTCACCGAATGTTTGCCTGATGTAATTATTATTTTGTGCTCTGTCAGTGGAATCTGCGATGTAAAATAAATTAGGATCCGGCAGTTTACGCATACCTACAAATCCGCCACCACGGCCACTAAAGCGGCGGCGTGTATTTCTTGTGTATTGATTTTTATAACCTGCATCTGTTAAGAATCCAACTACGTTATTTCCGGGAGTAATGAAGCCGGCTGCCGGAAACATTTCGTGTACCATGCCACCAGGAAAACTATCGTATTCAAACGTTACATATCGCTGAGGCTTTTCCGCAGGCCTTCCGGTTTCCTCTAATATATACAACATGCCTGGCATAGAAGGCTGAAACAAATCAATAGTTTTTTTAATAATATTGTTACTCATTACTTCATAACTAACGGTAACGGATAGGTTTGCATCAAATTCATTGATGTAAGAATTTCTTTGCAGGATTATTTTCTTTTCACCTCCTGTCCATGACTCGCCCGTCCACCGATCCATATTGGCAACCGTGCTTAAATCATTATTAAACATTTGTAGCGAAAATTCTTCGGTGTTTGTAAGCAGCATTTTATTATCGTTATAAATATCAACGCGAAATCCGTTTTGTTTATCGCCTGCAATTTTCAGATGCAAATGTTGGCCGTTAACAACAGGGCTGTTAAATAAAGTGAACAGTAAAAGAATAAAAAAGAAAAGCCGGGTATCAATAAACGCCATAAATTGATTTTGAACATTAAAAGTAATCTTATTAACAGCGGATCTTTTGATTTTCAATTCAAGCTTTTCTTCAGAAAAACTTTTCGCAAAGACTAACGAGACCGGTATTTAAATGAAGACGAAAATTAACACAAGGTTCCCCACCAAGCCGTATCCCACATTTCAAATAGATGCTACTATGATAACGCATTGTGTACCCGACGAGAAGCGTGTAAATTCGCCTTCCAATGAAAAGCAAAAAAAATCGAAAGAAATTTGAAAAGTACCTTTTATCTTGATCGTTGCGGTTTTTTTCTATCTTATCACCATATTGTGGATTAATTTTTTGCGGTTTTTGCGTTTTTAACATAGCTTTGGTTAACATTAACTTAACTAATGCTCA
Organism: Ginsengibacter sp.; assembly: GCA_039935555.1. Classification (GTDB taxonomy): domain Bacteria; phylum Bacteroidota; class Bacteroidia; order Chitinophagales; family Chitinophagaceae; genus Ginsengibacter. The sequence continues at coordinate 4,390 of JBDTKB010000276.1, forward strand.
AAGAGGAACGTCATGCTTTTATTCTTCACGAAGTGAATTTGCACAATAAAGTGGTAGCACAGGACCTGAGTAAGCAAATACACGTTTCTGATGATACGATTCGTCGTGACCTCCAACAATTGGCCGACCAGGGTAAAATCATAAAAGTACATGGTGGCGCTTTATCTCCTTCTTTTCATCACGGGCATAATTCATCAAAAGAAGTATATAGTTATTCGCAAAAAAAGTGTATCGCCCAAAAAGCGGTGTCACTCATAAAAGATGGCATGTTTGTACTGACCGGCGGAGGAACCACCATCATTGAACTTGCCCGTTGCCTTCCTCCTTCCCTTCATTGTACATTTATTTCAGGAAGTGTACCTGCACTTTTTGAATATGCCAGTCATCCAAATATAGAGGTTATTGCTATCGGTGATAAAATTTCAAAAAGCTCTAAAATAACTTTTGGCCCGGGAGCTATTTCGAAAATACGGGAGTTAAAAGCTGACCTATGTTTTCTTGGTGTCAATGCAATTAATCTTGACAATGGTATCTCCGATAACGATTGGGATATAGTGCAGGTAAAACGAGCGATGATTGAATCAGCTCACCGCTTTATTTGTTTAACTATTTCAGAAAAAATTAATTCACAACAACCCATACAGGTTTGTGATATAAATAAAATTGATACAATAATTACTGAACTACCAGCCGACAGTTTATTATTGAAACCGTATGCGTCGGCTGGCATAAAAATTTTATAAAAATTGAACTTGTATAAACGGTTTGATTTGATACCTGCGATTTGCCTGATAATTATGAATTTTTAATAATTGTCGAATGAAATTAAATTTTAGTAAAAGTAGCTGTGATCCGCCTTTTATTGTTAACAGCGGATTATTTCTTTCCGGTGTTAATACAATTCCAGCATCGCCTGGGCAACCGTCAATCTATATATCATCATCATATAAAACCTTTAAAACAAAACTAAAATAGCTATGAAACAAATTTTAAAAGTAATGATGGCTTTGCTGTTATTACAATCAACGCAACTTTCCTTTGCTCAACAAGCAAAAAAAATGTCCGGCAAAGTATTGGATGCTAATAATGCGCCGTTAGTAAATGCGACAGTTTTAATACAAGGAAAAAAATCCGGAACGGAAACGAATTCAGATGGTATTTTCACTTTACAAGCAAACACCGGTGAGTTTTTAGTTATAAGTGCCGTGGGCTATGAAACCCAACGAATAAAAGTTGGAAGCTCAAATTTTATTAATGTAAAACTCGCCACTGGTAACACAACGTTAGATGAAGTAACCGTAGCGATGGATCAAAAAAGAAGCTCGCGGGAACTTGGTTATTCAACGCAATCAGTAACCGGAAAAGTTATCGCTCAAACACAAAGAGAAAATTTTGTAAATAGCTTGCAGGGAAGAGTTGCCGGACTAACGGTAACGCCTACTTCGGGTGCGGCCGGGGCATCAACAGGAATTGTATTAAGAGGTTATAATTCTTTATCTGGAAATAACCAGCCTCTATTTGTTGTTGATGGTATTGTAATAGATAACCAAACGTTGAACTCAAATTCGCAAAGCGGCAGTGGTATCGGCTTGGCTTCTGATGGAAATAACAGGAGCAATGACAATACCAATCGTATTGCAGATTTAAACCCTAATGATATAGAATCAGTAACGGTATTAAAGGGGCCCGAAGCGACCGCGTTGTACGGAAGCCAGGCCAGTTCCGGCGCTATTGTAATTACCACCAAAAAGGCAAAAGCAACGGATGGTAAAGTATTATTAGCTTATGATGATAATTTTCGGGTTCAAAAAATTACACGGTTTGCAGCGGTAAATAATGATTACGGCCCCGGCACCAGTAATAACATTCCAACTGCTCCCCCATTAACAGGGCAATTTTCATCCTTTGGACCCGCCTGGAAACCAGGAACACAATTCTACGATAATCTGCACCATTTCTTTAAAACAGGGTTTTCACAAACACACAATTTAAGCGCAGAATTTGGGACCAAAAATGTTGCTTTCAGAGCATCGGGCCAGTATTTTGATGACCATGGCGTAGTGCCTTTCAACACTTACAAAAGGTATAATCTAAAATTATCAAACACAACCAAAATCGGAAAATATATTACCCTTACACCTTCTGTGGCGTTCATTAATGCTCAAACCGTTGCCCCAATCAAAGGTTCCGGTGGCGCTCTTGTAGACCTTTACGAATGGCCGGCTAATAACGATATAAGAAATTACCAGGACGCTCAAGGAAATAAACCAGTGGTATTTAGTACCAATAGAAATGCTGATTTTGATAACCCTTTGTGGAATGCAAAAAATAACAGGGGCGGTGATAAGCTTAATCGCGTGGTTTCAACACTTGGAGTTGATATTAATCCTTTCTCCTGGTTATCTATTGCAGGCAGATTTGGTTACGATACCTACAAAGACAACGGGTACGTATTTACGAATCCGGAATCTTATTTATTATCCAGCGCCACCGGCGGCAGCCTGGACAATTATTACCGCACTTACACAGGATACAATCATACAATAACAGCAACGGCAAGAAAGAATTTTGGAAATTTTACTACAAGATTGTTAGTAGGTACCATGTGGCAGGATCTTGAGACAAAACAATTTGCAGTATATGGCACCAACATCATTGACTCTGTGGGTAAAGATGGCAATATGTATAAAGGAGGTTCCATTGCATCCTCTTCAAGTTTTGATCCTTATGATAGCAGCATCACGGCGCGAAACACCAGGATTCGATTGCTGAGAAACTATAACGGTTTACCGAATGAAAATATTTTTAGGGAAATTGCTTATTTCGGCGAAGCATCGATCGGGTATAAAAATCTCGCCTTTCTTACTTATTCGCATCGCTTTGAAACTGCATCCCCCATTCCGGCTGCAAACAGGCACTACAATTATCCTGGTGCAAGTTTAAGCGTTATTCTTTCTGATATTTTTCCCGGAATTAAAAAAGGCAAGGCTGTGGACTATGTAAAG
>JBDTKB010000277.1:0-4007 GCA_039935555.1 Ginsengibacter sp.
ATTCTTTCTTGTCCGTGATGTGCAACAGCATGAGTAATTTCATGTCCCATCACAATCGCTAATTCAGACTCATTTTGTATGAAAGATAATAGCCCGGTATACACAACTACTTTACCTCCCGGCATACACCACGCATTTACTTCTTTATTATCTACAAGATTGAACTCCCACCTGTAACCGGCAAGTTCGCTGGATAAAGCCTTATCATTATAATATTTTGTAATAGCCCCGGCTATCCTATTTCCAACACGTTTCACCATTTCAGCATCTTTATTCGAAGTATTACTTACTACTTTGTTTTGAGAAAGAAATGATGAATACTGGCTAACAGCTTCCTGTTGTAAGCTTGACTCAGAAACGAGGGATAATTGTTTTCTTCCGGTGATAGCGTTAGTAGTACATGCAGAAATAAAAAGAGAAGTAAAAGCGATAATGCTAATTGAGATTCTGAGCATAATTATTTTTTTTCCTATAATAATCAATTGGCGTACCAATGTAAAAAGGATTAATTATTTAATAAAGAAACTGTGCTAAAAAAGATAAAAAATTACAGTGGAGTAAAAAGTTCAGGAAGATTTTCTGCGCATTTTTTTGCGGTCGCGGTATTTTAAAATAGGCACACGACTTTCATTTCCTTTTAAGAGCCTGCTGATATTTTTTTGATGCGTAAGTACAACAAGTGCTGCAACTGCGACAGCAAAAACCCGGTAAAAAACTTCTTTTTCATTGTAGATCCATAAAACGCATATAGGCAATGCAACACCGGCAAGTATTGAGCTTAGCGACACATACCTTGTCAGGAACAAAACACATAAAAAAACACCAACGCAACTTATGGCGACCATTGGTTGAATGGCGAGCACCATGCCGAACAAAGTAGCAACACCTTTACCTCCTCTAAATTGCGCCCATATTGGGTAGATATGACCCGCCACCGCTGCCATGCCAAGTCCGATCATAAGATTCGTTCTATCGAGCTCGTTAGTCAGGTAATAAGGTAATAAATTATAAAGCGCTACTGCAAAAATTCCCTTTAACATGTCGCCTACCATTACTATGGTGCCAAATTTTGAACCCAATACCCTGAAAGTATTTGTGGCGCCCATATTACCGCTTCCATATTCTCTAATGTCAACGTCGAAAAAAGTCTTGCTTATAATTAAAGCTGTTGGTATTGAACCGATGAGGTATGCTGTTATGATTAAAATGAGTTCTTTCATAATTTTCTTTAGCATTGCTGCAAGCAGACAAATATAAGATTAAATTTATGGGATAAACTTATATTTTTCCCAATTTACACTAGCGTTTTTCTAACAATAATGCTATCCATCCCTCTTTTTCAAAAATTTCTTTTTTGCTAAATCCATTTTTAATAAAGGTTGAAATTATTGAGCTTTCATCCTTCTCTAAAAATCCGCTTAGTATTAAAAATGATCCCGCAATAACTAACGCCGAAAGTTCTTTTGCATTATTCTGCAAAACATTCAGGTTTATATTAGCAAGAATTATATCAACGCTGGAAAGCCCTTTAATATTATCTCTCTTTTCGACAATAATATTCTTGCACTTATTAGTTTCGATATTTTCTAACGCGTTATGAATGCTCCATTCATCATAATCAATTGCAACCACTGATGCAGCACCCATTTTTTCAGCGAGTATTGCCAAAACACCGGTGCCCGTTCCAAAATCCAGAACCGTCTTATTTTTAAAAGTAATTTTCTCTATTAATACAATCATGAGAAAAGTGGTTGCATGATGGCCGGTACCAAAACTCATTTTTGGTGTGATAACAATGTCATAAACAACATTCTCAATTGGCTGGTGAAAGCTTGCTCTTATTCCTGCAAAATTGTTTACCTGGATCGGTTTAAAGTCTGATTCCCATTCCTTGTTCCAATTTCTTTCAGCGATAACTGAATACTTATAGGTTGTTGGTAAGAAAAAAATTTCCTTCAATTTTTCTTCATTAAAATCCTCTTCTTTTATAAAAGCCAAGAGCGTATTTTCTATTTGCTCGAAAGCATAATAATCAAGCTCCGATAAATCGGCTATCATAATTTCAACAGCTTCTATTGAATCGCAGTTTATTTCTAATTGGACAAAATTTTTCATAAAAAAAGCCTGCAGAATTCTACAAGCTTTGTTTTTTATTTTTGAAATATATTAATGATTATCTGAAGGATGCTGCGGTGCAGCGTTTTGCGCCGGCTTAGGAATTAAAGCTTTACGGCTCAGTTTAAATTTTCCTGTTTTAGGATCAACACCTACAAGTTTCACTTTCACTTTATCTCCTTCATTAAATACATTATCCATTGTTTCAAGCCGCTTCCACATTATTTCAGAAATATGAAGAAGCCCCTGCTTACCTGGAAGAAATTCTATAAATGCGCCAAACTCCTTTATACCTTTTACAGTTCCTTCATACACATCTCCTATTTCGGGAACCGATACAATACTCTTCACCCATGCAACGGCCTGGTCAAGGCTTTCTTTGTTGGCAGAAAAAATACTAACCTCACCAGTTTTTCCAACTTCGGTTATATTGATTGTTGCGCCGGTTGTTTTTTGAATTTCCTGGATGATTTTTCCGCCCGGGCCTATCACAGCGCCTATGAATTCTGAATCTATAATTAATTTTTCCATTCTTGGAGCGTGCGGTTTCACGTCAGCTCTGTGTTCGGGAAGGCAGTTATACATTGCATCAAGAATATGCATTCTTCCTTTCTTCGCCTGGTCAAGCGCCTGCCTCATGATGTCCATGCTAAGCCCATCAACTTTAATATCCATCTGGACACCACATATACCATCCCTGGTACCTGTAACTTTAAAATCCATATCTCCTAAATGATCTTCATCGCCTAGTATATCAGAAAGTATCGCAAATTTTCCTTCTTTAGAAATTAAACCCATTGCCACACCACTTACGTGCCTTTTAAATGGAACACCTGCATCCATAAGCGCAAGCGAACCGGCACAAACAGTAGCCATTGACGAAGATCCGTTACTCTCAAGAATATCGCTGACAACTCTAACGGTGTAGGGATACTCGCTTCCCGGCAGTACTTGTTTAAGAGAGCGCATTGCCAAATTACCATGTCCTACTTCCCGCCGGCCAACACCACGCATCATCTTTACTTCGCCAGTAGAAAAAGGAGGAAAATTATAATGCAAAATAAACTTAGAATAATCGCTGCTTGCAGCACTTTCAACCAGTAACTCATCTAACGGAGTACCAAGAGTAACAGTTGTCAAAGATTGCGTTTCACCCCTGGTAAATAATGCGGAACCATGCGGCGAGGGAAGGTAATCAACCTCCATTGTAAGTGGCCGTATCTCTTCAAGTCCTCTTCCATCAAGGCGTTTGTGACTGGTTAATATTACATCCCGAACAACATTGTATTGAAGTTCTCCGAAATAAAATTTAATTAGGCCCTTGTCTTCATCCGGTAATTCCTCACCAAGAAATTCCTGAATCTCTTTTAGAAGATTATCAAAAGCATCCTGCCTTTCATTTTTAGCCGAAGCTGATGAAGCAATTGCCTGTACTTTATCTTTCGCAAAAGCCACAATTTTTTCATTCAGTTCCTCATTACGATAAGGCTTTGTATACGCACGCTTCTCTTTAACTCCAACCTTTTCTCTAAGATCATGCTGGGCTTTCACTTGTATTTTAATTGCATTGTGCGCTGTCTCAATTGCCTTAACAAGGTCTTCCTCCTGGCATTCTTTCCCCTGGCCTTCCACCATCATGATGTTACGGTCCGTTGCCGCAATTATAAAATCCATTTCAGCTTCTGCCAATTGAGTACGGCTTGGGTTTACAACCATCTCGCCGTTTACTTTGCCAATTCTCACTTCGGAAATTACTTCCTGGATGGGAATATCGGAAACTGCCAAAGCAGCCGAAGCAGCAAGGCAAGCCATTGCATCAGGCATTACTTCAGGATCACTTGAAATAAGTGAAACTAACACTTGCACATCACACAAATAATCATCCGGAAATA
>JBDTKB010000278.1:0-14745 GCA_039935555.1 Ginsengibacter sp.
TTCAAAAGAACTACCTGCCTTTCGGCAAACATTGGGTAACGCCTGCATGCATTTAATATGTCGGCAGGATTAGCATCTTTGCCATAAAAAATGGTAAGGTTGAATTCGGCGTCAGCCGCAGATAATATTTTATTCTCTGCATAATCCATCACTTCATCAATGTAAAATTCCTCATCTCCTTCAAGCCAATACAATGGCTTAAACGTATTTTTTTTCCAGTCTGAAAGTATAGTTAATGCACTCATTTTTTCAAAGATAAAAGTTTTATAACAGTCTCATTTCTAATTACGAATAGGTTTTTGTAACAAATAAATATCATTTGGCATGATTTTGGAAAAATATTATTCTTAACTTTAATAAATTAAATCAAAACCATACAATGAGTTACGAAAATTTTCCTAACAGCAATACTCCTGACGAAAAGGTAGTTGTCAAAAATAACAATAACCGAAATGTTTTAACAGGCATTTTAATTGTTGCTTTGCTTGCCACATGGGGTTATATTATTTACGATAAAAATAAAACCAAGCAAGAAAAACAAGACCTGACTACGCAAATTGTAAACAGTGATTCGTCTAAGAATGAGTTGCAGCGGGAGTTGAACGATGCTGCATTGCGGCTGGATGATCTTAAAACATCAAATGTAAGAGCAGATAGTCTTTTAAAAACAAAAGATAAAGATATCCAGGATCTGAAATCAAGAGTTCAAAAAATCATCAACAATAAAAATGCAACAGCCGCCGAACTTGCTGAAGCAAGAAGATTGGTTGCTGAGTTAAAAGGAAATATTGAAACTTATACCGCTCAAATAGAAGAATTAAAAACTCAAAATACGCAACTAACGGAAGAGAAAAGACAAGTTACCGTAGAGCGTGATGTGGTTAAGAAAAATTATGATTCAGCAAATGATGTGATCAAGCAAAAAGAAAGTGTAATCGATGTAGGTTCTACATTGCACGCTTCTAATTTTTCAATTTTAGGGCTTAAAGAAAAAAGCGGCGGTAAAGAAAAGGTAACTACAACGGCTAAACGCGTTGATAAATTAAGAATTTCGTTCGATATAGACGAAAACAGGATTACTCAAACGGGGCAGAAAGATATTTATGTATGCATTACTTCTCCTGACGGAAAACCCGTAACGGTTGACGCTTTAGGTTCCGGAAAATTTGTTACGAGGGATGGCACGGAGCAACCTTTTACAAAAAAAGTAGAGATTAATTATGTTCAGGGACAAAAACAACCTGTAACAGTGGAATGGACGCAAAATAGTGGCTTTCAAACTGGTGATTATAAAATAGCAATTTATAACAATGGTTTTAAGATCGGGGAAGGTGTACGTTCTTTCAAAAAAGGTGGCTTATTTGGATAAAATATTCTTACAAAATATAACTTAAGATATAAAGAAACTTCCCTTTAAACCGGGAAGTTTTTTTATGTACACAACTTTGCAGGTAATTCAAGATTTGGTGCACTGAGCAATTTTATTCAATAAAAAATTGGCTTACATTGATATGGACATCTACCAGGAATCCACGTATCAAACCATAAAAAAAAGCCCCTTGGTTTTGGCAGGAGCTAATATTTTAACCGGCAAATCGAATCCCTTATTTCATTGAATCTTTCATCATCTTGCCATCATCCATCATCATTTTCCCATTATCATTCATCATATTCCCATCTTTGTCTATTACTTCGCCTTCTTTCATCATCATTTTTTTGCCATCCTTCATAACCACTTCGCCGGAAGGTTTTACTTTACATCCGTCGCTGCAAGTCATGGTCTGATTCATTTCCTTTGTTTTACCATCTTTCATTACCATCATCTTTCCTCCTTTCATAATCATCATGCCTTCTTTCAAATCCATCGGGGCATTCATTGTAGACATACTCATGGAAGAATCGTGTTTCATTGACGAATCGCTCATCATGCTTGTTGAATCACTCATTGTCGTTTCTGAAGTTGAAGATTTGTTACCGTTACATGCTGTCATAAACGCAGCAATAGAAACAATCGCAATTAACTTTTTCATAATGTTTTTTAGGTTTTAAAAATTGATAAATATTAATAGTTAAGGTGCTTAAGGTAATTTTTTTTTTACTAATAAATAAATCTGTCGTTATTTTTTCCGGAAAAAGATGCGTATAGGAACACCGGTTAATTCAAAATGTTCCCTCATTTGATTTTCAAGATAATTTTTATAAGGTGCTTTTATATCATCAGGATAGTTACAAAAAAATGCGAACGAAGGAACCACCGTTGGTAGTTGTGTTACATATTTTATTTTAACCGCATTACCTCTCACAACCGGCGCATGATAGCTTTCAACGGCTTTCAACATAATATCATTCAACTTTGAAGTAGTTATTTTTTGTTGACGGTTTTCATAAACTTTTATCGCCGTCTCCATCGATTGCAATATGCGAAGTTTTTCAGTAGCAGAAATAAAAAGAATGGGAACGTCTTTAAAGGGCGCTAATTTTTGTTTCAATAATTTTTCATAATCACGGGCAGTATTTGTTTCCTTATTTATAGCATCCCATTTATTCACGAGTATTACAACTCCTTTGCCCTTCTTTTCTGCCAAAGAAAAAATATTTAAATCCTGTGCAGTAATTCCTTTTTCCGCGTCAAGAACAATAAGGCAAACATCTGCTTCGTCTACTGCTTTAACCGCACGTATTACGGAATAAAATTCAAGGTCTTCATTTACCTTAGCTTTTCTCCGAATGCCCGCTGTATCTATTAAAATAAATTCTTTATTAAATAAATTGTAAGTGGTATGAATGGAATCTCTGGTGGTTCCTGCAATATCGCTAACGATCGTTCGCTCTTTTCCTATAAGCGCATTCAATAGCGATGACTTGCCTACATTTGGCTGGCCTATTATCGCAAATTTTGGAATACCTTCTTTTTCTTCTTCTTTATCTCCCGGAATGGAAGCACATATTTCATCAAGCAGTTCGCCGCTGCCCGTGCCACTTATAGACGATACGAAAAAAATGTTTTTAAAGCCAAGACTATAAAATTCCGATGCCTCAAGAAGACGTGCATGATTATCAACTTTATTCACCACAAGATATACTGGCTTTGGAGAACGGCGAAGCATTTCTGCCATCTCCTGGTCAAGGTTCGTAATGCCGGTAGTTACATCAACCATAAACACAATTGCATTGGCTTCTTCCATCGCAATATGCACCTGCTTTCTAATTTCACGCTCAAATACATCATCACTGTGGGCAACAAATCCACCAGTATCGATCACGTTGAATGTTTTTCCAATCCATTCGGCAATACCATATTGACGATCGCGTGTTACGCCACTTATGTCGTCCACAATTGCTTTACGTTGCTCCAGCAACCTGTTGAAAAAAGTACTTTTGCCAACATTCGGCCGGCCTGTTATCGCTACTGTGTAAGACATTTAAATATTATTTGAAATCGGTTATTTAAAATTTCCTGGTTTTTTCTTTAAAAAAAATCCTTTTATTATTATTTTTTGGTGACCAGCTGTTGCCTTGCATGGCATCTTCGTTGTGTCACTCACTTGTACAATTAGTACTTTGGGCAACTTTAATTACCGGCTTTACCAAATAAACTTTTGCCATGAAAAGGAATAATTTTGCATTAAAAAAACGCAAAGGTATCGTTTATGAAATTTGCAGGGAAGCATTTAGCATTTTCAAATCTTCAAAAAAGGTAGGATATGACTTTTTTACGGCTTCTGCGGCGTGAATAACTGTATTTCCTTTGGCTCCCAAAGCCGCCACAGCACAGGCCATGGCAATACGGTGATCGTTATGCGAGGTAACTTTAGCGCCCTTTATTTGATTTCCTCCTTTTATAATCATCAGGTCATCATTCAGCTCAATATCAACATTCATTTTCGAAAATTCCATTTTTAAGGTCTTTGCCCGGTCACTTTCTTTGTGTAGCAACCTGCGCACACCTTTAATGGTAGTTGTGCCTTTACAATATGACGCCAGGGCAACTAAGGGAGGAAAAAGATCAGGCGCGTTCGTCGCATCAAAATTAAATGCCTTCAGTTTGTTTTTTCTTACAGTAATCTCTTTCTGATCCATCCGAATAGAGGCACCGCACAATTCAAGAGCGTCCATGATTTTTTTATCACCTTGTGACGAATTAAAATTTGCGCCTTTCACTGTTACTTCTCCCGCAATTGCGCCAGCGACCAATAAAAATGCAATGTTGCTCCAATCACCTTCTACGGTATATCTTATAGAGTGATTTTCTTTTGAAGCACGCGGATAAATATCAAATGTTTCATAATTTTTATTTTCTATATGAAAACCAAAATGATTTAAAATATCCAATGTAAGGTCGATATACGGTTTGCTCGCAAGGTTTTTTACTTTAATACTAACGGGAGCCATACACGCTTTTGCATAAGCCATCAACAGGCCCGTTAAAAACTGGGAACTCAATGAGCCATCAACCGTAACATTTGCGGGCTTCAAAGGCCCTTTAATGGTAATAGGAATTTTTCCGTTATTGCTTTGTATTTCTACTCCAAGCTGGGGTAAAATATCGTCAAAAAAATCAACAGGCCTTGTAAGAATACTTCCTTCGCCGGTAAAGGTGATATCGTAATTAAAGAGTGCGGCAACAGGCGCGAACATCCTTAATGAAAGGCCACTTTCGCCGCAAGACACGATTACATTTTTTTCCGGCGATGGTGAAGAAAAAATATATTTTGATGAGGTAATTACAACTTGCTTCCGAATAGTTTCTACGGTAGCGCCTAATTTTTCAACGATATTTTTTGCGGCTTGTTCATCATTACTGGAACCGGCGTTATCAATAATCGTAGTTCCTTCATTTATAAGAGCAGCAGCGCATGCCCGTTGCATACAACTTTTAGAAGGAGGCGCCAGGAGCGAGCCGGAAACAGAAGACGGTATTACAGAAACTATCAATAGATGGTGTTGAAAATATTATTTAATTGATCCAGGGGAATTGATTTGATGGAAGCTTTGCCAATCTCGTCAAGAACAACAAAACTCATATTACTACCTGATTTCTTTTTATCATGCTGTAGTATTTCCCAGGTTTTTTCTTTGTCGGGATTGAAAGAAATCGGTAACTCGTATTTAGTGAGTAATTCGGTTACTCTTTTGGTTTCCTCTTTACTAAAATTGTTGATCTGCTCTGAAATTGCACATGCTGCTACCATGCCAATACTTACCGCGAAACCATGCGGTAAGTGGCTCGTATTTTCTATCGCATGTCCAATGGTATGTCCAAAATTAAGTAGCTTCCTTTCCCCGGTTTCGTTCTCATCGCTGGCAACTACTGCATATTTGATGTCGACATTTTTTCTTATTAAAGCACCAATTTCTGAAAGAGAAGATTGGAACTTCATCAGCGAATTCTTTTCAAGGAAATCGAACATTAGGCGGTCTTTAATGCAGGCATGCTTTATAATTTCTGCAAAACCGTTAACCCATTCCTGGTCTGGTAAGGTTTCCAAAAAAGAATAATCATACAGCAAAAATTCCGGGTGATTTATTACTCCAACTAAATTTTTATAAACGCCTACATCTACACCATTTTTTCCTCCAATGCAAGCATCAACCATCGCTAAAATACTTGTCGGAACAAACGCAAATTTGACGCCGCGCATGTAAATGGAAGCAACAAAACCGGCAATATCCGTTATTACTCCTCCGCCAATTCCTACAATAAATGTTTGTCGGTCGGCATTGAGAACTATGAGTTGATCAATAATATTATCGACTGTCTTTTGATTTTTAAATTCCTCGCCGGCTTTTATAACAATGGTTTGCCATCCGGAAAATTTTTCACCATGGGCAGAAAAAATATTTTCATCCGTTATAAATACAGTGCTGTCTTTTTGAATTTTTTCTTCAAGCAAGGAGAAATCTGCATCAAAAAAACATTCTATTTTTTTTCCCGAAAACTTAAATTGATGAGGCAAGACTTCCTGGTTAGTCATTCATGATTTTATTCTGGTGATTAATACTTTCAAGGTGAATCGCATCAAAATATTTGGTAATAAATTCTTTACCAAGACCTAATTTTTCACCTTTCTTGTAAGCTTTTTCAAGTATATCGTTCCACCTGTTAGTTTGCAAAATCGTGATGTTATTATCCTTTTTATAGGCGCCTATTTTATCAGCAATTTTCATCCGCTGCCCAATTAACACCAACAGTTCATCATCAATATGATTTATTTGTTCCCTTAGTGTAGCCAATGCCGTTAGAAATTCCTTTTCATCAGTATTTTCTGAACGCCATATCAATTCATCCAGCATTTGAGCAAGGCGTTCGGGGGTAATTTGTTGCTTGGCGTCACTCCAGGCATTATCAGGATCAATGTGGCTTTCGATCATCAGGCCATCAAAATCAAGGTCAATACTTTTTTGTGAAACTGATTGCAATAAAGTCCTGTTTCCGCAAATATGAGATGGGTCACAAATCAACATCATTTCCGGAAACCTTCGTTTCATCTCGATTGGCAAATGCCACATCGGTGCATTTCGAAATTCGGTATTACCATAGTTAGAAAATCCGCGATGGATCATACCAACCTGTTTTACACCCACTTTTTGCAAGCGCTCAATTCCACCACACCATAATTCAAGATCTGGATTGATCGGATTTTTTATAAGCACAGGAATATCGACCCCGCGAAGCGCGTCGCAAATTTCCTGGACACTAAATGGATTAACAGTCGTTCGCGCGCCAATCCAAAGCATATCTACGTCAAAATGTAAAGCATCTTCAACATGCTTTGCTGTGGCAACTTCAACTGTTATCGGTAAGCCTGTTATCTTTTTCGCTTGCGCCATCCAGGGCAACCCTTTCATTCCAATGCCTTCAAACATTCCTGGCTTAGTCCGGGGCTTCCATATTCCGGCCCTCAGAATATCGACTTTCCCTGTTTTAGCAAGGCGGGTAGCTGTTTCCAACACCTGGTCCTCCGTTTCTGCACTGCAGGGACCGCTTATAATCAGGGGCCGCTTCTTCCACTTTTCCTGCATTATTTCCTTCATTGGTTTTGTTTGTGTTTGCATTGTAAATTTATTTTAATAATACGAATGTTCTGTATGTAATTTCCCGTGCCATATGGCAAACTCCATTTCAAATTTTATTTCCTTCTTTCCATGCATTCCGATGTTTTTCCAACCTTGCTTCTCGTAAAATTTAGCCGCTCGTGTATTTGGTGCGGTTCCCAGCCAAACATTTTCCCTGGTAAACGAAAAATACCAGTCGAGCATTTTTTTATGCAACTCTTTACCGATTCCACATCCTTCATTCCCGGGCTTTACAAATAATGCCCAAATATTTTTCTCTTTCAAATCAACAATAGAAAAACCGACAATTTCTTCGCCAGCTTCGCAAACCCAGCCTTTGCCTCTTTCAGTTATAAATATTTTAATGTCTTCATTGGTGACCAACCGGGGATCGGATAACCTGTTTTCATTAACAGAATTTCTAACTTGCTGAATTTGTATGATATCGGCAATGTGCGCCTCCCGAAAGACCATCGTAAGTTTTTTGTTCTATAGGTTTATTCCGATTCAAATTTTATGTAACCCACTTATCTACAAATTTGGTGCTGAATCAAATAATACCCTTTTTTCTAATTTATTTTAAAATTCTTTTAATTTTATTCGCATTCTCCATCAGTTCAACCAAATAATCCATATTTTCTTTTTCAAGGCTTGACTTAAATTTTCTTAACTGGGATATGTGTTCGTTCAAAACATCAAGCACGTTTTCCTTGTTTTGCATAAAGATGGGCGCCCACATCGACGGGTTACTTTTTGCCAAACGCACAGTGCTCTCAAAACCACCACCAGCCAATTCAAAAATAGCATCCTCTTCCTTTTCTTTTTCCAATACTGTATTTGCAAGCGCAAAGGAGGTGATGTGAGCAATATGGCTTACATAAGCTGCATGAACATCATGGTTTTCAGGATCCATGTAAGTGATATGCATACCAAAGCTTTTATAAATATTTTCTATAATATCTACGGCTACTTTATCGCTTTTTTCCTTCTCACAAATAACGCACGACCTGCCGGCAAAAGCCCCGGTAACAGCCGATTCCGGGCCACTATATTCCGTGCCCCACATTGGATGTGTTGCTACAAAACGTGAACGCATCGGGTGGTTGGCCAGCGACTTACAAAGAACATTTTTGGTTGATCCCGCATCAGCAACAATTTGTTTGTCAGTAACCATATCCATTATTTCCTTCATTACAGGAACGGTTACATCTACCGGTATCGCCACATATATAAAGTCGCTCTGCTTCACCGCTTCGGCTAAAGGCAATCCTTCATCAATTATTCCAAGCGCTATCGCTTTATCAATGCTTTCTTTGGTGCGGCTTACGCCTGTTATTTTTTTTGCAAAACCCTTCTCTTTCATTGCTATCGCAAATGAACCGCTAATTAATCCGACACCAACTATCGTTACATTATTAAACATTTTGATTCAATTCTTTGATCCTTCTAATAGCTTCTTCTATTTTTTTTTCTGTTGTACACAAGCTCACCCTGATATATTTATTTCCGGCACTTCCAAATATTCCGCCGGGAGTTATAAAAACATTTGACTCATGCAAAACTTTATCACTTAACTCATAACCATCTTTAAAGGAAGAAGGCACCGAAGCCCACACAAACATTCCGGCTTGCGATTCATTAAAATCGCATTGAAGAATATGCAACAATTCAAAAACTTTATCTCTTCTTTTAGTGTAGGTAATATTGAGTTCATCAAACCAATCCTGTCCAAGTTCCAAAGCTTTTACTGCGGCGATTTGTAAAGGCAGAAACATTCCGCTATCCATATTGCTTTTAAAGCGGATAATCTCATCGATCCTATCTTTTTTTCCCCCTAACATTCCAATTCTCCAGCCTGCCATATTATGGCTTTTACTAAATGAATTTAATTCGATAGCAACATCCTTGGCGCCGTCAATGCTCAGCAAACTCATAGGATTTTTATTAAGGATAAAACTATATGGATTATCATGGCAAAGAAGTATGTCGTTTTTTTTTGCGAAGGCAATTAATTTTTCGAATAAGTCTTTAGTTGGTAACTGGCCCGTAGGCATGTTCGGATAATTCACAAACATCAGTTTCACATTCTTTAGATCGGTCTTTTCCAACTCATCGAAATCAGGAAACCATTGATTTTCTTCCGTTAGCGTATATGCCACAACGTTAGCTCCTGCAATTGAAGCGGCGCTCCTGTATGTTGGGTAACCGGGATTGGGGATTAAAACGGTGTCTCCTTCATTTAAATAGGTCATACAAATATGCATGATGCCCTCTTTGCTGCCAATCAACGGTAATATTTCGGTGTCAGGATCCAGGTTAACATCATACCATTTTTTGTACCATTCAGCAATTGCTTTTCTCAATAACGGACTTCCCTTATAATTCTGATAAGCATGTGTGCCGGGCTTTGAAGCTTCTTCATTTAGCTTTGCTATTACGTCGGCGTGTGGAGGTAAATCGGGGCTGCCAATACCTAAATTAATTATATCCTTACCGGCCTTGCTCATTTCGTCTATTTCCCTCAGTTTTTGAGAAAAGTAATATTCACCTACATCTTCAAGTCTTTTTGCTACCTGCATTATTTACCTTTTTTATAAACGCCATAAACCCGTAGTGCTTCGGTTAATGGCTCAATATTTTTTATTACTTTATTAAATTGTTCTAAATCCGGAAATTCAAGATCGGCATGGAAAGAATATTTCCAATCGCTGCCTGGTATAGGGAACGATTGTAACTTACTCAGGTTAATATCGCCTTCAGCTATTTTAGTAAGCACCCTTGCCAGGCTTCCTTTGGAATGATCCGTTTGGAAATTGATCGAGGCTTTATCAGCAGCAGGAATGTCAACTACGGTTTCCGGCCTTTCCAAAACTAAAAATCTGGTATAATTATTTTTAAGCGTATGAATTCCCGGAGCAATAATTTCAAGCTTATATAGTTCCGCAGCCAGTTTGCTGGCAATTGCAGCGATGTGCTTACTTCTATGCTGGTGAATATGTTTTGCACTTAAGGCAGTATCTTCTGTTTCGATTAATTTCCAATTATGCTGATTGAGATATTCCATGCACTGAAGAATAGCCATCGGATGTGAGTGTACTTCGCGAATGTCTTCCAGTTTTACGCCAGGATTCGTCAAAAGATTCTGATTGATGTGTAGGTAAATTTCCCCAACAATTTTCAACTGGCTTTTTTGCAACAAGTTATAGTTAGGCAAAATGCTTCCAACCAGCGAATTTTCGATGGCCATTATTCCGCCATCACTTTTATTTTTGTTTGAAGCAATATTGATTACTTCCCGGAAGGTTGAGCAACATAATATTTCCACATCATTGCCAAAAAATTGCCGCGCGGCAGCCTGGTGAAAGCTGCCTTCAAAACCCTGGATGGAAATTTTCTTATTCATCGTTTAATTAAAAATCCCGGCTTCTGGCCGGGATTTTTTATGTTATCTTTTAATTTAAGTTTTAACAAAAGCATCCCGTACTATTTCTAAAATAGTAGCTAAAATAAAAAAAGGTATGTGCTTTTGTGATATTCATTTTTGATTTTTCAAAAGTAAGCATGTGCAATGAATTTACCAACCAAAATTTTTCAGCATGAAAGAAATAGTAACAAGTTAATATTATTAAGAAAAAATATTATTTAAAAATTCCTGTCAATTTTAAGCATAAAAAAACCGTTTCTAAAAAGAAACGGTCCTTAGATTGCTTGCCAAAAAAAATTTATGGCTTATAGAGTACCGATATTATTTCTTGGTAGTATCAGTCATCATGTGTGTTGAATCCTTCATCATGGTTGTATCAGCCATTGCAGGTGCCATTTTTGAAGTATCAGTAGTTGACATTGTTGAAGTAGAATCTTTCGATGTTTCAGTAGTTGAAGAACCGCTGTTACAAGCTGCAAAAAATGCACAAACCGAAAGAGCCATAAGAATTTTTTTCATTTTAATTAATTTAGATTTTTAGAATTATTTTATGTTTATACCCTAATTCCAAAAAGGTAACCCTGAGGGAAAAAAGTTTTTTCAGGTTTTTATTTGGGTTACTTTTCCATATTATAAGTATTAATTACAGCTTTGTGAATATATATGAACAGGAGA
This sequence comes from Ginsengibacter sp., assembly GCA_039935555.1. Classification (GTDB taxonomy): domain Bacteria; phylum Bacteroidota; class Bacteroidia; order Chitinophagales; family Chitinophagaceae; genus Ginsengibacter. The sequence continues at coordinate 11,156 of JBDTKB010000278.1, forward strand.
AAGTGCTTTTGGAAGGCCTGGCAGCCAATGATACGAGTGCTATAGAAACTATTTACCGGGAAAATTATTCGACGATTCAGGCGTTTATAGTAAAAAATAGCGGTTACCCTGAGGATGCAAGAGATATTTTCCAGGAAGCGATGATCGTTCTTTTTGAAAAGGCAAAACAAGAATCGTTTGAATTGAGCTGCCAGATCAAAACATTTATTTACTCAGTTTGCAGGCGACTTTGGCTAAAACGGTTACAACAGCAAAGCCGTTATTATCCTGCTTCTGAAATAATAAAAGAAACTGTACCGGTTGAGGACGAACTGGAGGTGCACGAGAAATTGAATGTTGATTTAACCTTAATGGAAAACGCGCTTAATAAAATAGGCGATCCTTGTAAAAGTATTTTGGAAGCTTATTACATTCAAAAAAAATCAATGCCGGAGATTGCTGATACATTTGGCTATACCAACGCCGATAATGCAAAAACTCAAAAATATAAGTGCCTGTTACGATTGAAGAAAATATTTTTTGCTCAATATAAAAATGGAGAATAAAATGGACGATGCTTTACTTTTAGATGCAATAGAAAGATATAGAAATGGCGAGATGTCACCACAGGAAATTATTTTCTTCGAAGAATTAAGAAAAAATAATCCTGACATAGACCAGCTTGCTGCAGAGCATAATTTTTTTCTTGCAGAGCTTGACAAATTAAGCGAAATAAAAGCCTACAAACACAACCTGAACGAAGTAGAAAATAAACTTGCTAATGAAGGAGTTATTTCTCAAAATCAGGCAAAGGCCAAAACAAAAATATTGTATTTGTGGAATCGCTATAGAAGAACGATTGCGGTAGCCGCATCCATCGCGGGAATCGTTTCAATTTCTACCGCAACTATTGTTTCAATGTATTCTGAAAATAAAAAAGTTGCAGTGATTACACCGCTTGTGGATCACCAGTTGAGACAATTTGAGCATAAGCTTAACCAGATTGAGACTAAACTCAATGATGCATCTGCGGTGATAAAATTACCGGCTAAACCTAAGTTTGAAGCGAACTTCAGAGCAACGGGATTTTTAGTTGATGGCAGCGGCTACATAATTACAAACGCACATGTAATTACCGATGCACGTAATATAATTGTAGAAAATAAAAAGGGTGAGCAGTTTTTGGCCAAAGCAGTTTACATAAATAAAATTACTGATCTTGCTTTCCTGAAAATATCCGATACGTCTTTTAAAAAGGTTGCTGCTTTACCTTACACTTTTCCTAAGTATTCGGCTGAGCTGGGAGAACATATTTTCACATTAGGTTATCCGCGCGAGGAAGTTGTTTATGGCGAAGGATATCTAAGCGCCAAGTCCGGTTATTTCGGCGACACTACTTCATATCAAATAAGTATTTCTGTAAATCCGGGGAATAGCGGCGGCCCTGTAATTAATAAAAATGGAGAAGTTATAGGTATAATAAGCAGCAAAGAAACAAATGCCGACGGCGTTGTGTTTGCAATAAAATCAAAAAATATTTATGATGCCTTAAAAGAGATGAAAGGTGATGAATCAATAAAATTACCGACAGTAAATTCTTTGAAAGGACTTGACCGCGTGGTTCAGGTTCAAAAGCTGGAAGATTTTATCTATATGGTTAAAGGCAATTAAAACGTTTGGTCCACTTTTAAAATCTTACTGTAGTTTTATTACTTTTTTTCAATTCCATAATTTCTTAGGATACACGCCATCTGCTACCAGGGCTTCAATACTTTCTTTTACGGCTGGCGCATCTTCCTTATAAGTAACACCAAACCACTGGGCAGAAGTTTGAATCACTTTTATTTCACCTTTCTCGTCTTTTATAAATGCATCTCCAATTATTGGAATGAAAAATTCAGCTTTTGGATTGCTACCATTTTCTGAAAGAAAATTTTGAAATAATTTTTGGATATAATCAAAAGCATTGGGATAAAATCCCCAAAAATTCATACTAACAGGTGTGCCTAATGGTAACTCTGTTTTCTTATCGTTCTCTTCGTAAACAATTTTGCCACCTTCAGGATAGATTTTTATACGCTCCACAATTCCAACCAAATTCCCATCACCATCTACTTCGCATACGCCCCTGCTTACCGTACCGTTTTTCGAAAGTGTTTTGGAAAGTTGGTAGCCTATGATGCTCCATATATGAGCAGAAACGTCTTCATTTAAAAATTTTGCGGCTTTTTCAAATGCGTCTTTTCCGTAAAAATCGTCAGCGTTGATAACAGCAAAAGGTTCGTTGATTGCATCTTTGGCACACAACACAGCATGTGCAGTTCCCCATGGTTTTGTACGCGTTCCATCCATTTTATAATCGCCAATAAATGAATCCATTTCCTGCATCACATATTCTGTTTCAATTTTACCTGCAAGTTTTGCCTCAAAAATTTCTTTAAAAGTATCAGCAAAATCTTTTCGAATAATGAAAACAATTTTACCAAAGCCGCTTCTTATGGCGTCATAAATGGAGTAATCCATTATTGTTTCTCCCGAAGGTCCGAATGAATCTATTTGTTTTATACCGCCATATCGGCTTCCCATTCCCGCAGCTAAAATTAAAAGTGTAGGTTTCATTAAATGTTTAGAATTTAGAGTTTAAAAGATCGGTAAGATTGGGATAAGTTATGCCCACTTAAACCTTGTTAAATTTGTTGCGAAAGTAAGAAACAATTATTATGCTAATGAGGGAAAAAATGGAACCGTTACCTGACCCCGGAAATTTCAAAGTAAATATTGATAACCTCAACAACCCAATATTTGATGAAAAAAATATTTCGGTAAAAATTTTACGCCTTGACCAGGTCCATCACATTATTTCCGGAAACAAGCTTTTTAAATTGCACTATTTTTTAAAAGAAGCGATTAATTCTGATCATAAACAAGTTGTTACATTTGGCGGCCCTTATTCTAATCATCTTGCCGCTACCGCATTTGCATGTAAATTAGCCGGATTAAAAAGTCTCGGCATTGTGCGCGGTGAAAGGCCAAACACACTTTCGCAAACGTTAGATTTTTGCATCAGCAACGGAATGCATCTTGAATTTATTAGCAGGACTTCTTATAAGCAACTAAGAAATAAGGCCTTCCTTAATTCTTTTTCAAAAAAAATTGGCTTACATACATTGATACCCGAAGGCGGATTTTCAAATATGGGGATGAAAGGCGCCGGGTTAATTTGCAAATATTTTAGTGGTGAAAATTTCTCTCATGTTTGTTGCGCTGTAGGCACAGCCACCACTTTTGGAGGTATTATCAATGCAGTTTCCGGCGAAAGTTTGAGCATAGGGTTTGGCGTTCTAAAAATTTCTCAGATATAAAAGAAAGATTTGATGAACTGCAGGTTGATTCGTTAAAGAAATATATTTTTAATAGTGATTACCATTTTGGCGGATATGCAAAAAATAATAAGGAGCTACTTGACTTTATGAATAATTTTTACGCTCATAATAAAATTCCATTGGACTTTGTTTATACTGCCAAGATGATGTTTGGCGTTTATGATCTTGCGCAAAAGAATTATTTTCCACCAGGCGCAAATGTTCTTTGTATTCACACGGGCGGCTTAC